>RGAJ01000081.1 GCA_009920225.1 Paracoccaceae bacterium | reverse complement strand
CTTGTTTCGTGACCCGCAAGGAAAAATATCGCAACCTGATCCACCATTTCCTGCCATTCAAACCCCAGCCCTGTTTCGGGATCAACGGTGGTCATGATCTTGGTCGCAAGGTCATCAGGCGCAGTTCCTGCTGCAATTTCCTTGGCACGATCTTGGGTCAGCGTTGCAATCAGATCACGAATACGGCGCGCCGATGATTTGGTGTCGCGCTTGTGAAACCGCGGCATCCAAGATGGCAGCGGGATCAAAGCCCCAAGGTTTAACAACGGTTGCGCCCGTTGATAGCGACGAAATTCGTGAAACACATCTTGGGCGATGCGGGTGTCGATTGGAATGGAAAACAGGGTCCGGAATATGACGTCCGCAGCGGCAAAGCTGGCAATTTCTTCGACCTCGTGCCGACCTGACGCCAGACGTGCAACCAATGTCTGCGCCGCGCTGTGCATATGCGGATAGACATCGCGCAAACGACCGCCCTCAAACGCAGGATCAATGATGCGTCTTTGGCGTTCCCATATGTCCCCGTTGGTCAAAAAAACGCTTTGCCCCAAAAGTGGTCGTAGACCTTCTCCGATGCTGTCGGATTTTGGAAAATCCTTGGGGCGATCTTTTAGGACGGTTTTGACCAACTCGGGTTGGTTGATCATGACAGACCTGAAAAACGGGGTTTTAAACTCTGCCATCCATGCATGGTACAGCCGTTCAGGTTGGGCAGATAAAATATCGCGCCGAAACGCACGGAAATAGGCCCACAGGCTGATTTTATCGGGGCGATGTTTGGGTTTGACGGGGTGCACGGTCATGACACTACACCCCTGTGTCGTGCGATCGGCGTTGTTATCCGTGACCTAGATGGCGCACGATCTGCAAAGCGGTACGCCAATGTCATCGATCCCGCAGTAATGCGAAAATAATCATAATCCCCTACATTATCAAAAGCGCACAAGTATTGGAAATGCAGACGAAAAAACCGTCGCTTCATCCGCGCCCATGTTTCGGGTTTTAACGTTTGCAAAAACGCAGCAGACACGACCAAAGGCCCCCGTTGCCCATCCCCCGACAGGCCCGTGACCGCCAGAGGATCACACAGCGCAAAGGTACACCCATCCCCCGGCGCCGTAACATCCACCCATGTGAGATCACCGCTTTCCCCGACACAGATCATATCTGCGCGCAGTTGATCCGCCTTGGGCAAGAACGCAACCATCGGGAACACCTGACCAAGGGTTAAAAACCCAATCGGCGCATGGGATCGCGCGGTATGGCCCGCACGGATCAGATCGGTCAAAACACTGGTCGCCAAATGCGCCCCGGACGAATGGCCAATGATCAATATTTCATACCACTGCCTGTCTTGCATGGCGGACGCGATGGTCGTTCCAAACTGATCCAATCGGTCACGCAATTCATCAGGATAGGCACCATAATGTTGTGCAGAATGTGCGTAATCCTGCATGAGATAATAGGCAAAGACTTTGCCATCCCAACGCCGAAACAGCGCCAAAATTGGCCAAATCACGATGATCGAGAGATAGGCAAAGACACCCGCCACAGCCGAAAGCACATGAAATGCACCATACGCACATAACAGTGCAAACACAGCCTGCAAGACCAAAACCCAACCGGATAAAGCGCCGCAATCACCGGCCCCTTGCGCAGTTTTACAATATCAAACAATGTGCGCGTTGATATATAGATCCACGCCGTGCGGATCATTTGCGCATAGGTCGCGGCAATGCCGTCTGACATGGATGATTTGACGATATCAGACCACTCCAACACTTCAATATCCGTGGTGCAAACCGCGCCATCTATGTCCCCAACAACCTGCCACCCAAACCGTTCGGCCCCCATCAAAGGGGATTGAGTGATGGAATAGCCGCTGATGCCCGCCTGTTTTTGTGATTCAGTGCGATATAATTCGCGATACCTGCGCGGCGGGAATGGATCAAACCCAGGTATATAGAATACCTTGCGTCGATTGACTGTTGTGTGATCCCGCATTAAAACACCATCTACTGTTTGACAAACTATCACTGGATTTCACGGCGATGGCTAGCCCAAGCTGCCCAATGCAGGGAATTTTTCTAACAACCAGAACGACATTGATGCAAATCCGCCAGTCAACATCAACAATCCAATGGTCCAAAGCAACAGGCCCATCACCTTTTCGATCTGTTCCATGTGGCGTTTCATCCACCCCAACACACCGCCCAAGCGCGACAAAAACGCCGCGACCAAGATGAACGGAATGCCCAATCCCAATGCATAGACCGCCAAGAGCAGCGTGCCACGCTGCACCGATCCCTCGGACGCGGCAAGGCTTAGGATCGCGCCCAATTGCGGGCCAATGCAGGGCGTCCAGCCAAATGCAAACGCAAGCCCCAGAATATAGGCCCCAAAGGCCGACCCACCGCGATCCCCCGCATCTAAACGTTTTTCTTGGTCCAAAAACCCGATACGGTAAATGCCAATAAAATGTGCCCCGAAAATCATGACGATGATCGCGGCGGCGGTGTTGAACACCTGTTGATTGGTTAAAAACAGCGCCCCAATCGTCGAGGCCGCAAAGCCCAAAATCAAGAACACCGTTGACAGGCCCATGACAAAGAAAATGGCCGGCCCAATGGCGGACCCGCGCGCTTTGCCTGAATTCAGATCCGCAATATTCACCCCGCTCATATAGGCAAGATAGGGGGGTACAATGGGCAAAACACAGGGGCTTAGAAAGGAAATAAGCCCTGCAGCAAGCGCCACGATCATTGCAGGTAAGAGCCCTGCGTCAAAGATATCGATTCCAAACATACCGCTGTTCTAAGTCATTTTTTAAGACAGGTCACGCGACCATTGATCACAAGTTTGTGGACAGATCGCAATGACAGCGATAGAGGAAAGACATGATACATGAAATCGACGCCATTGGGCTTTTGTGCCCCCTGCCCGTGCTTAAGGCGCGCAAAGCCTTAAATGCTGCCGCTTCGGGCGATGAGGTGCATATTTTGGCGAATGATCCGGTGGCCGTGATCGACATCCCGCATTTTTGCCAACAATCTGGTCATCATTTTATCGAAAGCCGCCCGCGCGAAGATGGGGCGACCTTGTATATTCTGCGGGCGAAATAAACAGGCCACGGACATCAGGTGTGATGACGAAAAAAAGCCCCGCATGAGCGGGGCATTTTCTTATCTACCAAGTGACCACCAACCGCGCCGCTTTGGCTTGGATGGGTCTTCGGCTTTGGGCTTTGGCGCTGGCTGTTGAACGGGATCGGGAATGACCTCTGCCACTGGTTCTGGTGCAGCCTCTGCCACTGGTTCTGGTGCGGATTGCGCAACTTCTGTGGGAACGGGATCAGCAACAGCCTCAGCTACAGGTTCTGACGCCTGCTCTGTTACGGTCTCTGTCGCGGTCTCCGTCTCGGCTGCAATCTCGGCGTCTTTTTGCGCTTTGGTTTTCCGCGGTGCACGTTTTCGCACAGGTTTCTTTGCAGCATCGTCAACGCTTGCTGCCTCGGCCACAGTTTCCGCGTCTGCTGCAGCGGCCTTTGGCTTGCGTACACGTGTGCGTTTTGGTTTTGGCGCTTCGTCCTCGATGATCTCGTCGGCAGAAATCTCAACGCTTTCTACCACGTCTTGATCGACGGGGGCTGCGACGGGTTTCTTGCGCGAACGCGACCGTTTCTTGGGCTTTGCATCTGCTGCAGGCGCAGGTGTTTCTTCGGCCTGTGCACCGCTGTCTAGAGCATCTTGGGATGCATCGCCAGCGTTGTCTGATTGTGCCTCGGCATCTGCATCTACATCTGCGTCGTTATCAGCATCAGTTTCGGTCGCAGTATCTGTGTCAGAGGACTGACCCTTCCGCCGCCGCCGACGCCGACGCCTTTTCTTGGGCTTACGCTCTTCTTCCTCTTCGACTTCGTCGATGATGTCTTCTTCGATTTCGTCCTCGACGTCTTCGTCAATTTGATCCATCAACGACGCATCTGCACTGATCACAGGTGCCACAGCTTCGGGAACGATCCGCGTTGCGGTCTTGAACTTCTCAAGAGAGAAATCAGGACTGATCAGCATCGGATCGCCTTCGACGCGGACCGACAGACCATAGCGCAATTCGATATTGGTGACGTGGTCACGTTTTTGGTTCATGATGTAGTTGGCGATCCCGACAGGACATTTCACCAACACTTCACGCGACCGACGACGCACGCCTTCTTCTTCGATTTGACGCAGGATCGACAGCGCAAGGTTATCGTCTGAGCGGATCAAACCCGTGCCATGACAATGTGCACATGGCTGTGTCGTGGCCTCAATCATACCAGGGCGCAGACGTTGACGCGACATTTCCAACAGACCAAAGCCCGAAATACGGCCCACTTGGATGCGGGCGCGATCGGTTTTAAGCTTGTCTTTCAACCGTTTTTCAACTGCTGCATTATTGCGACGTTCGTCCATGTCGATGAAATCGATCACGATCAAACCCGCCAAATCACGCAGACGCAATTGGCGCGCGACTTCTTCGGCGGCTTCTAGGTTGGTTTTGAGCGCTGTTTCTTCGATCGAGCCTTCTTTGGTCGCCCGACCCGAGTTCACGTCAACCGCAACCAATGCTTCGGTCACACCGATTACAAGGTACCCGCCTGATTTCAATTGAACAACGGGGTTGAACATTGATGACAGATAGCTTTCGACCTGAAAGCGTGCAAACAACGGCAGTTGATCTTGATAATGCTTCACGTTTTTCGCGTGGCTTGGCATGATCATTTTCATGAAATCTTTGGCGTTGCGGTATCCGCGTTCGCCTTCGACCAAAACCTCGTCGATATCACGATTGTACAAATCGCGGATCGAGCGCTTGATCAAATCACCCTCTTCATAGATTTTCGCAGGCGCGATTGATTTCAACGTCAATTCGCGGATTTGTTCCCACATCCGTTGAAGATATTCGTAATCGCGTTTGATTTCAGTTTTTGTCCGTTTTGCACCGGCGGTGCGCACAATCAAACCTGCGCCTTGTGGTACATCAATGCTATTTGCGATTTCTTTGATTTTCTTGCGATCAACGGCATTTGTGATCTTGCGGCTGATCCCGCCACCGCGTGCGGTATTCGGCATCAAGACACAGTAGCGACCCGCCAATGACAAATAGGTTGTCAGTGCTGCGCCTTTGTTTCCGCGTTCTTCTTTGACCACCTGCACCAACATAATTTGGCGCACTTTGATCACTTCTTGAATTTTGTACCGGCGTGGACGTGGCGCGCGCTTGGGACGCAGATCCAACGCGTCATCATCGTCAGAAATATTTTCGATTTCGTCGTTGATGGCATCGTCTTCGTCAGCCTCTGCATCATCTTTGTCATAGGCGTCATGGTGATGATCGTCCTCGTCCGATGTCTCGGCCTCAGGCGCCTCGTCTGTTGCGCCGTCTTCGTCGTCCGCAGCACGGTGTTCATCCTGCGCAGGGTCGACGTGTTCGTGGGCATCTGCGGCATCCGCCGCAGTATCAGCGTCTGATTCGATCACATCGCTGGACACAACCAAATCATCGCTTTGCACCGTTGCGGCAATTGTCTGCGCTTGGGCATCATCGTCAAGATCGATGGTTTCCATGCCGGTCAAATCGCGTTCAACCGCGGTTACGGCATCGGTCGTTTGTTTGGACCGCACGCGCCCACGGCTGCGACTGCGACGTGAACGGCCTTTTTTCGGCTGTTCTTCTCGGTCTTCTTCGTCGCGCTGCTGTTCGTCGAACGCACGTTCTTCGGCCATCAAGGCTTCGCGGTCGGCGACAGGGATCTGATAATAATCAGGATGGATTTCAGAGAACGCCAAGAATCCGTGACGATTTCCACCGTAATCAACAAAAGCGGCCTGAAGCGAAGGTTCAACCCGTGTGACTTTTGCTAGATAGATATTGCCTGCGAGTTGGCGTTTATTTTCGGATTCAAAATCGAATTCCTCGACTTTGTTTCCATCAACCACAACCACGCGAGTTTCCTCGGCGTGGGTGGCGTCGATAAGCATTTTCTTAACCATGTTGTCCATTTACACGCACTGCGAACCCATGGCCCATTCAAAGCAAGGGGTGAGATACGTGGATTTGTTGGGGCGATCAGAGGCGCGCGGCAGATGGGGCCATTTCGACCCTCTGCTCTTGCTTGTAATAGCCTCGTGCGCGTCATCGCGTTACCTTTAATGCAATCACGCCCAATCTCAGGCGGACTACGTTTTATTGACCCTCCGCACCGGCGGTTCGGGTGAATGTCTGACCAAAATTGGTCCAATCAATCTGAGCCTCTGACGTCAGAATATTCTGGCAGATGTGAGGAACAGCGAAACTTGTTGGCGAAATTCGTACTAAACGAACGGCCTTAGGGTCACCTTAATGTCAATTTTGGAAAAAATACAATGGCCAAATGCGCATATGACACGCATTTGGCCGAAAAAAGTCAATTCATTGCGCGCAGGCGCTTAAACAAGCTGGATGTATCCCAACGCCCACCGCCCATCTTTTGCACATCTTTGTAGAACTGATCGACCAAAGCGGTCACGGGCAAGCTTGCGCCATTTTCATCGGCTGCATCCAGACATATGCCCAGATCCTTGCGCATCCAATCGACGGCAAAGCCATGTTCGAAATGATCTGCCAACATTGTGGTATAGCGGTTTGACATCTGCCAGCTTCCTGCCGCACCTTGGCTGATCACCTCGACCACCGCGGCACCGTCAAGACCCGCTTTTTCCGCAAAATGCAATGCTTCGGACAATCCTTGCACCAAACCAGCGATGGCGATCTGGTTACACATCTTGGTTTTCTGACCTGCCCCGCTGTCGCCAATCCGACGGCAAATGCGCGAATAGGCATCCATCATAGGTTCAGCCGCGTCAAACGCTGCCTGATCACCGCCGCACATGATCGACAAGACACCGTTTTCCGCGCCCGCCTGACCACCCGAAATGGGGGCATCCACAAAGGACAGGCCCATCGCCTTGGCCGCCGCATATAATTCATCGGTCACTTTGGCGGAAACGGTCGTGTGATCCACGAATATCGCCCCCCCTGACATTCCCGCAAAGGCACCGTCATCGCCAAGTGTGACAGAGCGCAAATCATCATCATTGCCCACGCAGGCCATCACAAAATCAGCACCCTTCGCCGCCTCACGCGGGGTTGTCGCATAGGAGCCACCATATTGCTCTGCCCATTTTTCCAATTTCGCCGTTGTACGATTATACACCGTGACATCATGCCCTGCGGCTTTTAAGTGCCCTGCCATCGGATAGCCCATGACGCCCAATCCCAAAAAAGCAACTTTTGCCATCGAAATTCCTCACTAAATCTGTTTTTTATACTTGTGT
>RGAJ01000009.1 GCA_009920225.1 Paracoccaceae bacterium | reverse complement strand
TCGCGGGTGGCGAGGCACTTGGGAATGATTTGAATGCTCTTCTAGATGGTATTTGTACTGATCGGGGTGGGAATTTGTCAGGTGGCCAAAGGCAAGTTGTTGCACTCGCACGGGCATTCGCATTTGATGGACAGTTCCTACTGCTCGATGAACCAACGAGTTCCATGGACACTTCAATGGAAGCGCAATTTATAAAGAATATGAGGACTGACGCTGCAGAAGATAAGACGATCCTGTTGGTGACACATAAGCCAGCATTATTGAATGCATGTGAGCGAATAATTGTAATGGAAGCTGGACGCATTGCTTGGGATGGCAGTCGTGATCAATATGTCCAGTTAATTAATGAGCGAAAAGCCGCATCTTGAATAAGCAGGACACATGGAAAATTTTATAAACAAGTTTTTGATCCTAGTGATAAGTGCGCTCTTAATTGTCACTTACATTTGGGCCGGAAATACAGACTTGGATCTCGTGACAAAGGGTGAGGGCAGATTAATCGTAAAAGGAAAAAACCAAAGTATTCAAGTCTCAGATCCTGGCATTATTTCACAGCTTTTCGTTGAAGAAGGAAATGAAGTTACACAAGGTCAAGTTTTGGCAGTCATTAATCCTACTGATGCTGAGGGTTCATTGGAGGAGACTAGGAAAAGAATTGCCTTCCACTCAGCAAGTATTACGCGCATTGACGCGATGATGAACGGCGCAACATCTTTGGAGCTAAAATCGAGGCTTGGATCCTATGATCCTGAGACAACTCTGGCACAAATAGAACTGTTTGAAGCAAAAACAGCTAGTGATGAATTTAATAAGCTTAATTTTGTAAACCGCAGAGATCAGTTAAACATTGATGCTCAAATATTGGGGCTAGAACTTGAGGCAAAGAGTGAGTTGTTGGACAGTTTATTATCGGAAGCGTCTGAAATTTTGCCGCTCGTTGAAAAAGGGGTCATCGGTAACTCTGAGCGATATAGAATTGAACGCGAGCAGTCCAATATTAAAGCTCAGATTAATTCATATAGCGCAAAGTTAGATCAGAATAATAAAGCTAAAGAGCAGTTGGATTTTGAAGAAAAATCTTTTTTTCAAGAGCGCATATCTGAGATGCTCACCGAAAGATTGGACCACGTTTCTCAAATTGAGATACTTAAGACAAGCTTACCTCGCTTAGAGGAACGGTTGAAGCTTACCGAAATTCGCGCGCCAATGGATGGGATCGTAAATAGAATCTATATTAAATCTAGCAATGCGGTGGTTAAGGGTGGAGAAGTTCTCCTAGATTTAGTTCCGCGAAACAATGCATTGGAGGTGGAGGCCTACATAGATCCCAAAGATATTGGTAAAATTGAAGTGGGCCAAAACGCACGCATCGGTTTAACCGCCTATGATTCCTCCAAATATGGCTACATTGATGGCGTTTTGACAAATGTTTCCGCAGACGCAGTATTTAGAGAGGATAAAAATACTTACATGTTTATGATAACGACTAAGTTGAACAGCAGCTTAGTCGGTAGCGATGGGAAAATTGTGCCGCTAAATGCCGGTATGATCGCGCAGGTCGATATTATTCGCGGCAAACAAACACTTCTAGAATATTTCTGGCAACCAGTTGCCAAAATTAAGGATGACGCCTTTCGTCAATAACTAGCTGCCAAGTGGACGTAGAACTAGTTTGACGCGTTGGCGATGTCAGCATTACGGCTTTGACATGCCTGCACCCTATCCACTGTGGTCTCTGCCCAAGATTGCCGGTATATCCGGTGGGGTGCTCTTGGCCCTTGGTTGCGTTGAAATGATCCGCTTGAAACTGAAATCAGACTCATCACTTGGCGCGCAAAATGCCTTTGGCGGTGAGGTCGGGTTCATCGGCCTATTGGGCTTTGTCGCTTTTAGCGGGTTGATCCTTTATTTTCTTGGGGATACCGTTTTGATGCCAACGCTTCTTGTTCTGCATCTTGGCGCTGTTTTGGCGTTTTTTGTGCTGACACCCTTTACCAAAATGGCGCATGGGTTTTACAGAATGGCGGCACTTGTGCGGGATGCGCAACGCACAGGTTAACATTTCCGACGAGATCGTGGGTTACCCGCCACCGCCGAAGGTCACGCCTGACAGAACATTTGATAAAGTGTTTGGTGCTGGATGGCGAATTAACCGTCTCGCCCCTTCAGTTGCGCGGTTGCTTCAATCTCGACGAGCGCCTCGTCTTCAATCAAACCTGCCACCACAACCATTGTCATCGCCGGAAAGTGACGGCCAAACACGCGGCGGTAGGCTTCGCCAACTTCGCGCTGTTTGGCCAAGTATTCTTTTTTATCAACGACAAACCATGTCATGCGCACGATATCCTCGACGCGCCCGCCTGCGGTTTCTACAATTGCGCGGATGTTGGTGAGGGCGGTTTCCATCTGGCTTACAAAATCATGAGATCGAAACACCTGATCTGCATCCCATCCAATTTGACCACCGATATAAAGCGTCCCATCGGACGTCAAAACACCATTGGCATAGCCCTTTGCAGGCGCCCAGTTATCGGGTTGGATGATTTCATGTGTCATTGGCGTCGTCCTTTAAACATTTTTCCAATTTTTCGCGCACGGGCGCGGGCCAAGAGGTTGGCTTTCCTAACTCATTCACAAATACGAGGGTCGAATTTGCGTAAAACCGCGTTTGTTCCCCACACTCCGCTTGGATCTGCACCCCAACGGAGCTGCGTCCAAGTTTTGTAACGTCTAATCGGATGGAGAGAATGTCACCCAACCTGCTTGGGGCGGTAAAGCGCGTGGTGATCTCGGCGGTGGGGACGCCCCCTGTTTTGTGCAGGGCAGAAAAAGGCAGCACCAAAACATCTTCAAAAAAGGCTTCAACGCAATCGTTGATCATTTCGAAATAGCGGGGGTAAAAGACGATGCCCGCGGGATCGCAATGTTTGAACATCACTTTTTGGGGATAGAGGAAAGCCACTGATCAGATCCCGAGGTACGTGTCAGTGATTGCAGGGGTGAGCGCCGAAAATGCGCCCGACCAGACAGATGTGCCTTTTTCCAAAATCACGGCTGTGTCTGCGATCGTGCCCAGTTCGCGCAGCGATTTATCCACCACAATGATCGCCATGCCCGTTTGCGATTTGAGCGTTGCGATCGCGGCCCAGATTTCGGCGCGTACCACAGGGGCCAATCCTTCGGTTGCTTCGTCCAGCAATAACAATCGCGGATTGGTCATCAGCGCGCGACCAATGGCCAACATTTGTTGTTCGCCGCCGGATAATGTGCCTGATCGTTGATCCTTGCGCTCTTTCAACCTTGGAAACAGCGTGGCGACGCGGTCAAAATCCCATTCGCCTGCGCGGGCTGCAGCGATTAGATTTTCATACACGGTCAAGTCTTTGAAACACCGCCGGCCTTCGGGAACCAACCCAATGCCTGCGCGGGCGGCCTTGTGGGCGGGCATACGGGACAGGTCCGCGCCGTTGAAAACGATCGTGCCCCCTTGGTTGCGCATCATGCGGCAGATCACCTTGATCGTGGTCGATTTGCCCATGCCATTGCGCCCCATGAGCGCCAAGACCTGCCCATCGTCAAGCGATAGATTCACATCAAACAGCGCTTGCGAATGGTCATAAAACGCAGAGATATTTGCAAGGTTCAAGAGGTTCATGCTGCGTCCCCCTCTCCCAGATAGGCCGAGCGGACCAGCGCGTTTGAGCGGATTTCCTCTGCGCTGCCTGTTGCGATGATTTCGCCATAGACCAGAACGCTGATCCGATCAGCAAGTGCAAAGACCGCGTCCATATCATGTTCCACTAACATGATGGGCGCTTGGTGGCGCAGTTGGTCCAGAAATCCAATCAGCCGTTGCGATCCTTCGGCCCCCAGACCGGCCATCGGCTCATCCATCAAAAACGCCTTTGGTCGGAGCGTGAGCGCAACCGCGACCTCAAGCTGGCGGCGTTGCCCGTGGGACAAATCCGACGTGCGAAAGGTTCTGCAATCCTCAAGCCCAACTTGTTCAAGCGCATCTTCCGCAACCTTGATCAATTCGGCGTCTTTCATCACGCTATTGAAAAACCGAAAGATATTTCCGCGCTGGCCCAGTGCACCCATCACCACATTTTGCAGAACGGTGTAGTCCATCGCCAAAGACGAAATTTGAAAGGTCCGCCCCATACCAAGCCGCGCCCGCGCGGCTGTGGACAGATGGCTGACGTTCTGGCCGTTGAAATATATGCTGCCACTGTCTGGCGTCAGGTTGCCGGTGATCTGTTTGATCAAGGTCGATTTGCCCGCACCGTTCGGACCGATCAGCCCGTGTATTTCGCCCGGTCGCAGGTCTAGCGTGATATTGTTGCTGGCTTTCAGTCCCCCAAAACTTTTGCTGATGCCGCGGATTTCTAGAACTGGATCAGTCATGTGCAACCTCGCGACCAGCGATAAGCCCATACAGACCCCCGCGCGCAAAGAGGACAACACCAAGCAAGATAGCGCCCAAGTAAATCTGCCAAAATTCGCTGAGGCCCCCAAGCACGTATTCAAGCAATATAAACAGGGCCGCACCCGCCACAGGTCCAAAGACACGCCCGACACCCCCGAGAATGACAAAGATCATGATTTCGCCAGACGTGTGCCAGCTTAGAAGTGTTGGGCTGACAAACCGATTGAGATCGGCGAAAAGTGCGCCTGCCAAACCTGTGATCGCCCCAGAAATCACAAACGCCGTGAGATATAGCCGAAACGGCGTGTGTCCCACTGCTTGAACCCGTTCTTCGTTTTGGCGTGCCGCCCGAAGCAGCAGGCCAAATGAGGAATGCGCAGCACGGTGCACAAAGAAAAGCACCAAAAGCAAAAGCGTAAAGCATATGGCAAAGTACTGGATCGGGTCCATGGTGTTCAGCCCCGGAAATTCATTGCGGACATAGATCGACAGGCCGTCTTCGCCACCGTAAGTGGGCCAAGAAATCGCGAAATAATAAAACATCTGCGCAAAGGCGAGGGTGATCATGATGAAATAGACGCCATTCGTCCGCAGTGACAATGCGCCAATGCCGACGGCCACCACCGCGCTGACGACAATCGCCACACACCAGATCACAGGCATGGAGCGTGTGCCGTTTATGGCAAAGGGCCACTCTAGGATCGGGGTATAGGTTTGCGCATGAAAGGCAAGAATACCCATCGCATAGCCACCCAGCCCAAAGAACACCGCGTGACCAAAGCTGACCAAGCCGCCAAAGCCCAAAGCGAAATTCAGGCCGACGCCCGCAATGGCAAAAATCGCGGCTTTGGTCGCGAGAGTGATCAAATAGGGTTCGTCCATGATCCAAGCGGCAAGGGCAACTCCGACAAAAAGGGCAATCAAAACAGCGTTAAGGAGTGTTTCTTTTTTCATCTTATGCCCCCCCAAGAAGACCCTTGGGGCGAAACAACAAAATGCCGGCCATCAGGATGTAGATTGACATCGACGCCAACGAAGAGCCGACCGACGTAGCCTGTGATGGCTCTAATATCAATGCAAAGGCTTGCGGTAACAAAAACCGACCCAACGTATCGGTCAGCCCAACCAAAATCGCACCGATCAACGCGCCTTTGATCGATCCAATTCCGCCAATAACGATGACAACGAAGGCAAGGATCAAAACCGGTTCGCCCATGCCAACTTGGACCGATTGGATCGCGCCGATCAATGCACCAGCAAGCCCCGCAAGTGCTGCCCCAAGCGCAAAGACCATAGTGTACAGCCGCGATATATCAACGCCCAACGCGCCAATCATCTCGCGGTCGTTTTCGCCCGCGCGGATGCGAATACCAATGCGCGTCTTCGCAATCATCCAAAATAAACCGATCGCGACAAGAATACCCACCACAATGAGAGACAGGCGATAGACGGAATATTCGACATTAAAGGGCAGAGTCACCGTGCCTGATAAAAACGAAGGTTTGTCCAAGAACAACGGGAACGATCCAAACACCCACCGCGTTCCTTCCGAAAAAATGAGGATAAGCGCAAATGTTGCCAGCACTTGATCTAGATGGTCGCGGTCGTAGAGCCGTCGAATAACGGTCATTTCAATCAAAACACCCGCGATCGCAGCGGCGACCAGACTTGCAATCAAGGCCAGCATAAACGACCCGGTTGCCGCCGCCATTCCAGCCGCGGCGAAAGCCCCGACCATATACAGCGATCCATGGGCCAGATTTATCAGTCCCATAACCCCAAAGATCAAGGTTAATCCAGCTGCCATCAAGAACAGCATGACTCCGAATTGCAGCCCGTTCAGCGTCTGTTCTGCAAGTAGAATAAGGGACATTTTAACCTGCCAATCAAGGTCTGCCCCGCCGTTTCAACGGGGCAGACAGAGTTTTACTTACATCTTGCAGTTTTGTGCATAGACGTCGCCGTGATCCTCAAGACCAAGGGACACGATTTTGTTTGTATAAATGTCACCTTCTTTGATCACTTCACGCACATAGATGTCTTGAATAGGGTGGTGGTTCGCGCCAAAGGCAAAATCACCACGGGTCGAGGCAAAATCAGCTGCTTCGAGCGCTTTGCGGAAGGCATCTTGATCCCCTACGTCTGCAGATTCGAGCGCGGAGATGAGCAAGAGCGCCGTGTCAAAGCCTTGTGATGCATAAAGCGATGGCAAGCGGCCGTATTGTGCTTGGAAGCTTTCGACAAAGGCGGCATTGACTGGATTGTCCAAATCTTTTGACCATTGTGCTGTGTTGCGAACACCTAGGGCAGCATCACCAACCGCTTGCAAGATACCTTGGTCAAAGCTGAACGCAGGTCCAACAACCGGCAGATTGACGCCGCTGTCGGCGTATTGTTTTAGGAACGAAATACCCATGCCACCTGGCAAGAAGAAATAGACGCTATCGGCCCCCGACGCGCGGATTTGCGCGATTTCACCGGCATAGTCGGTTTGGCCCAATTTGGTGTAGATTTCGCCAGCCAAATTGCCCGTGAATAACCGCTTGAACCCTGTCAGCGCATCGGTGCCCGCGGGATAGTTCGGCGCCAGAATGAATGCGTTTTTATAGCCTGCCGAAGCTGCATAGGCCCCCGCCGCTTCGTGAAGTGTGTCGTTTTGCCATGCGACGTTAAAATACAGCGGATGACACCGCTCGCCCGCTAATGCAGATGGACCTGCGTTGGGTGACAGATAAAATTTGCCCTGCGCAACCGCGCTCGGGACGACGGCCATCGCAAGGTTTGACCAGATGATACCTGTCAAAACGTCGACCTTTTCCGATTGGATCATACGGTCTGCCAGCTGTACGGCGATGTCCGGTTTTTGTTGATCATCTTCAATGACCACTTCAATGTCTGTGCGACCCGATTGCGCAATCGCCAGCATAAAGCCGTCGCGAACATCGATACCAAGTCCAGCCCCACCACCCGAAAGCGTGGTGATCATCCCGACCTTGAGGCCCTCGGCCTGCGCCCCTGCCGCAACCAATGCGGTGCAGGCGGCCAATGCGAGTTGTTTAAGTTTCATGTTATCCTCCCGTTGGATTTAAATATTTGAACGCCCAAGGCGTCGATGTCGTGTCTTGCGGCGGGTTCCGTTGAAATCACCTGCGCACTGCGCTGTGTTCTTGGGGCTCCGCGCCGGATTTAAGCGCTGATCGTGCCTTTATCTTTTCAGATCGGCGTTGTTCAAATGCTCCTCTTGATTGTTGCCTCAACCTGCTGTCTGACGCAATACATAACGCTGAATTTTGCCTGTTGGGGTTTTGGGAAGCGAGGTGTGAAACCGTATTGAGCGCGGGTATTTATAGGGGGCGATTGTCGCCTTGACATGGTCCTGCAATGCCTTGCACATGTCCTCAGACGGGTCAAACCCAGCTGCCAGAACGATATGGGCCTCAACGATGCTGCCGCGCTGTTCATCTGGTGCGGCGACGACTGCGCATTCGGCAACGGCCTCGTGGGTTAATAGCGCGGCTTCCACTTCGGGACCCGCAATGTTGTAGCCCGCCGAAACAATCATATCGTCGGTACGCGCGGCGAAATGAAAATATCCATCCTCATCTTTGATAAAGCTGTCACCGGTGACGTTCCAACCGTTTTGGACATAGGATCCCTGCCGATCATCATTCAGATAACGGCACCCCGTTGGGCCGCGAACAGCCAATCGGCCAGCGACGCCTGCAGGCAATTCGTTTCCGTCGTCGTCAATAATCTTTGCCTCGTACCCCGCGACCGGTTTGCCAGTGCAGGCAGGGCGGTGATCGTCGAAACGGTTGCTGAGGAATATGTGCAACATCTCGGTTGCGCCGATCCCATCCAGCATCGGTTTGCCGGTCTTGTTATGCCAGTCTTCGTATACGGGTGCCGGCAACGTATCGCCCGCAGACACCGCGGCCCGAAGGCTTGATAGATCTGCGCCTTGTTCCATCGCTTGAAGCATAACGCGATAGGCGGTTGGGGCGGTAAAGCAGACGGTGGCTTTGTAGTGCTGGATTATTTCCATCATATTTGGCGGTGATGCATTTTCCAAAAGGGTCGCGGTTGCCCCAAAGCGCAGCGGAAATACCGCAAGCCCACCCAGCCCAAATGTAAATGCCAAGGGCGGCGATCCTACGAATACATCATCTGGTGTGACGCCCAACACGTCCTTGGCGTACCCATCCGCGATGATCAAAAGGTCACGGTGAAAATGCATGGTTGCCTTTGGCTCGCCCGTGGTGCCGGACGTAAATCCCAAAAGCGCGACATCGTCTCGGCCTGTTTTGATCGCATCAAAGCGCACGGGCTTTTGCAGCGCCCGTCGATCCAATTCAGCATCATGATTTGAGGTGCCATCAAAACCAACAACCGTCTTCAGAAAGGGGCTGTTTTTGGCGCAGAGTGCCAATTCATCCATCAACCGTGTGTCGCACAGCGCATGGGTGATTTCGGCTTTGTTCACAATTTTGGTAAGTTCGCTCGCGCGCAGCATGGGCATTGTATTGACGGCAACGGCCCCCGCCTTGGTGACCGCCAACCAACAGGCAACCATAGCCGGATTGTTGGCAGAGCGGATCATCACCCGATTTCCAGGTTTCACTCCAAGATCCTCGACAAGAGTTCGCGCAAGTCGGTTGGTCCAGTCCGCCAATTCTTTATAGGTGCGTTGCCGACCATTGCCGATTAGGGCAATGTTATCCCCAAACCCCTTGTCGACTTGGGCATCTGTTAATTCAACAGCCACGTTTAAATATTCAGGGTAGTCAAACCCATCAAGCAAGAAGTCTGGCCAATCCTCTTGTTTCGGAAGCCCATCGCGGGCGAATGTATCAACATGTGCTGTGGGTCCCAACATCCCTTATCCTCCCAAATGCTGGTTCATGGCCTGTCTGGCGATGATGACTCTTTGAACGTCGGACGCGCCTTCGTAGATCCGCAATGCCCTGATTTCGCGGTATAATTTTTCGACGGATTGGTCCGATTTGACGCCATCCCCTCCGTGAAGCTGAACGGCTTTGTCGATGACTTTTTGCGCTTGGTCTGTTGCAAACAGCTTGGCCATCGCTGCCTCGCGGGTGACGCGCGGTGCGCCGCTGTCTTTGGCCCAAGCGGCCCGATACACCAAGAGTGCTGCGGCATCGACGTCAAGCGCCATATCGGCAATATGCCCTTGAACCATTTGCAATTCAAAAAGTGGGGCACCTTGCACATGGCGTGTTGCGACCCGCGTGAGTGTGTCATCCAAGGCGCGTCGCGCAAATCCGAGTGCTGCCGCCGCGACGGTTGATCGGAACACATCTAGCACCGACATTGCGATCGCGAACCCTTGCCCGGGTCTGCCAAGCATTGCGTTCAACGGGACCTTGCAATTGTTGAACCTCAGACGCGCAAGCGGGTGGGGGGCGATGGTGTTCAGCCGCTCGACCACCTCAAAACCGGGCAGATCCGCGGGCACGATAAAGGCGGACAATCCCTTGGCGCCCGGTGCTTCTCCGGTGCGGGCAAAGAGGGTATAGACATCTGCAATTCCGCCATTGGAAATCCAAGTTTTTTCGCCGTTGAGTACATAACAATCCCCCTCAAGCTTGGCGGTCATTGTTGAATTTGCAACGTCTGATCCAGACTGTGGTTCTGTCAGCGCAAAGGCCGAAATCGCCTTGCCCGAACGGGTCAACGGCAGCCATTTCTGTTTTTGCTCATCTGAACCGAACAGGGAAATAGCCCCAGTTCCCAGTCCTTGCATCGCGAAAGCAAAGTCTGCCAACCCATCGTGGCGGGCCAAAGTTTCGCGAATAAGGCACAAACTGCGCACATCAAGGATCGAGCCGTGATCGGGATCAACTGAAGAGTGCATCAAAAACCCGGCCTCACCTAAAATGCGCACCAATTGACGGCAGGCGGCATCGGTGTCGGCATGATCCACGGCGCCAAGGTTCTCTGCCGCCCAAACTTCCAGCGCGGCAGACAGATCCCTGTGACGCTGTTCAAGAAATGGCCATTCCAGATAGCTTTTGTCAGACATCAGTTGCCCTCAAAACTTGGTTTTTCTTTTTTGACAAAAGCGTTATAGGCGCGCCGAAAATCCTGTGTTTGCATACAGATTGCTTGCGCCTGCGCCTCTGCCTCGATTGCCTGTTCGAGGCCCATGTTCCATTCTTGGTTCAGCTGGGTTTTTGTGATCCCATGGGCAAAGGTTGGCCCCGATTTCAGACGCTGCGCCAGACGGTGTGCCTCTGCATCAAGCAGATCGGCCGGATGCAGCGCATTCCAAAATCCCCACGCGTGGCCTTCGGCCGCGTCCATGGCACGCCCTGTATACAGCAGCTCTGCCGCGCGACCTTGTCCGATGATCCGAGGAAGCATAGCACAGGCGCCCATGTCACAACCGGCAAGGCCCACGCGCGTGAACAAGAACGCACATTTTGCATCTGGTGTCGCCAACCGCAGATCTGCGGCCATGGCAATGATTGCCCCTGCGCCGACGCAGATGCCGTCGACCGCCGCAATGATCGGCTTGCCGCAGCCAATCATCGCCTTGACCAGATCGCCGGTCATTCGGGTAAATGCCAAAAGGCCCTTCATATCCATATCGACCAGCGGGCCGATGATATCATGCACATCCCCGCCCGAGCAAAAATTGCCTTCGTTCGAGGCAAAAACAACGACGTCAACGTCATCTGCATAGACAAGATTGCGAAACGTGTCGCGCAGTTCCGCATAGCTGTCAAAAGTCAATGGATTTTTGCGATCGGGTCGGCTGAGCCGAAGGGTTGCAATCCCCCCGTCACAGGACCAATGAAAGTGCCGAGGTTTGTGATCAGTCATCTGCATCAGTTCTGTGTCCTTGTGATCATTGAAATCAGGTTGCGCAGCTGTGACAGGTCTTCATGTCCGAGCTTTTCGAAAATTCTGTCGATCTCTTGCGAATGCGCGGCGGCGACGTCTTTGAACCAGTTGCGCCCGCCTTCCGTCAATTCCACGCTGACGACACGCTTGTCGGTTTCATCCGCAATGCGCCGCGCCTTGCCTTCCTTTTCAAGCCTGTCGACAACGGTTGTCACATTTCCATTTGATACCAATAGCATCTTGCTTAGTTCGCTCATCCGTACCGGTTTGTTGACCCGATAGAGCGCGGCTGCGACGTCAAAGCGGGGCAGGGTGGTATCAAAATTAATCCTAAGAAATTCGCGAAGCTGGCTTTCCGCGCCGCGCACAAAGCGCAAGAGCCGGATCCAAGCCCGCAACCGCCGCAATGTCAGAGAGCTCAGATCCGTCATATCTCGCCCCCCGCAATTGCGATGGCCTGACCGTTGATCCCATCTGATCCAGGGCTACACAGCCAAAGCGCGGTGGCGGCAACCTCGCTTGGTTGGATCAAGCGTTTTTGGGGGTTGTGCCGTGCAAGTGTCACGCGCGCGGTGTCTTTATCCATGCCAGTTTTTTCCATGATGTTTTGAATTGATCGTTCGGTCATGTCCGTATCCATGAACCCTGGGCAAAGGGCATTGGCGGTGATGTTTTTGGTCGCGACCTCTTGCGCGAGGGCGCGGGTCAGACCAATGACGCCATGTTTGGCGGCGCAGTAGGGCGCGACATATGAATATCCCTTGAGCCCAGCGGTTGAGGCCACACTGATCAAACGTCCCCAACCGGTCATCTGGGTCAACCCTTCGCGCAGGGTCAAAAACACACCGGTCAAGTTGACGTTCATCATGCGGTGCCATGCATCCAATGTTGTTTTGTGGAACGGTGCGCTTTCAGAGTCGCCTGCATTCGCCTTCTTGTTGCTGTTCCCGCAGACGGTACGCTTGGTCGCGACCGGCGAGATAGGGGTTAGGCCATGGGACATTCGTATCCTTGAGATCGACACCGGCATGCAACGTCCAATAGGGATCCGCCAAGTGGGGGCGGGCCAAACAAACAAGGTCGGCACGCCCTGCAAGAAGGATTGAATTGACATGGTCGGGTTCGTAAATATTTCCAACAGCCATCGTTGGCATGTTCAATTCGTTGCGGATGCGGTTTGAAAACGGCGTCTGGAACATGCGGCCATAAACGGGCTTGGCGTCGATTGATGTTTGACCTGCGGACACGTCAATAATGTCCGCCCACGCATCACGGAACATGCGTGCGATTTCAACGGCGTCTTCTGGGGTCACACCGTGGTCGCCGACCCAATCGGTTGCGCTGATGCGCACCGCCATTGGTTTCCCTGCGGGCCAAGCGGCGCGCATCGCCGTAAAGATTTCTAATGGATAGCGCATGCGATTGGTGAGGCTGCCACCATAGTCGTCTGTGCGCGTGTTCGACACAGGTGAAATGAAGGAAGAGACCAAATAGCCGTGCGCGGCATGCAGTTCGATCATGTCAAATCCAGCGCGTTCTGCCATTTCGGTTGACAAGACAAATTGATCACGCACCACATTCATATCCGCGCGGGTCATGGCACGCGGCGTTGCATTGCGCGGCGACCATGGAATAGCAGAGGCCGAGATCAGGTCCCAGTTGCCCTCTTTGAGCGGCGCGTCCATCTCTTCCCATCCCAACTGCGTCGATCCTTTGCGCCCTGCGTGACCGATTTGGCAACAGATCTTTGCCTCAGTTTCCTTATGGATAAAGCCAACAATTTGGCGCCACTTGTCTTCATGTTCGGGGGCATAAAGCCCCGGACATCCGAGCGTTATTCGACCGATTGGGCTGACACAGGTCATTTCGGTATAAACAAGACCCGCACCACCTTTCGCGCGTTCGCCCAAATGAACCAGATGCCAATCGGTGGGGGTGCCTTCGATGGCTTTGTATTGTGCCATGGGGGAAACAACGATGCGGTTTATCAGGGTCATATCGCCAAGCTGATAGGGCGCAAACATGGGTGCGCGTACTGGCGCGTTCGCTGGCACGCCAGAGCTTGATTGGAACCAACGCTCGGCGCTTTCCAACCACTCTGGGTCGCGCAATCGCAGGTTTTCATGGCTGATCCGCTGTGAGCGGGTCAAAAGATTATAGCAGAACTGGACGGGGTCCTGATCAAGATAACGTTCGACCTCTTCAAACCATTCCAAAGAATTGCGTGCCGCAGATTGCAGGCGCAACACCTCAAGACGGCGTTCGGCTTGGTACCGTTTGAATGCCTGTTCCAAGGTTGGCTCACTGTGCAGAAAATCTGCAAGCGCTATGGCGCTGTCAAAGGCCAAACGTGATCCTGACCCGATTGAGAAATGGCCAGTGGCCGCCGCATCACCCATGAGAACGACGTTTTCATGGTACCATTTTTCACAAATCACCCGTGGAAAGTTCATCCAGACGGCAGACCCGCGCAAATGCGCAGCATTCGACATCAGCGCATGACCATCCAGATATTTGGCAAAAATCTGGCGACAGGTTTCGACCGTCTCTTCTTTGGTCATCTGCTCAAAGCCCCACGCGTCCCAAGTTGGCTGCAAGCATTCGACGATAAATGTCGCCGTGTTGTCATCGAATTGATAGACATGGGCCCACATCCAACCGTGTGGGGTTTTTTCAAAGATAAAGGTAAAGGCGTCGTTAAATTTTTGATGCGTCCCAAGCCAGATAAATTTGCAAAGGCGCGTGTCTATATCGGGTTGGAACACCTCTTGGTATTCGCGCCGCACCAAAGAGTTGATGCCATCCGCTGCAACCACCAAATCGTATTCTGATCGGTACTGCTCGGCAGATTTGAATTCGGTCTCGAACGCCATCTTGACGCCCAATTCGCGCGCGCGGGCTTGGAGATCAATCAACATTTGTTTGCGACCGATACCCGCAAACCCATGGCCGCGCGACACGCTGCGAACCCCGTTATGTTCGACCGCAATGTCGTCCCAATAGGCAAAGTGATCCCGAATGGTTTGCGTGCTGATTGGGTCGTTCTTTTGCATTCGGCCAAGGGCGTCGTCAGACAGAACAACCCCCCAACCAAAAGTATCATTGGCCTTGTTTCGCTCTAACACGGTAACATCATGAGACGCATCCCGAAGCTTCAGACTGATCGCAAAATACAGCCCCGCAGGTCCACCTCCCAAGCAAACAACTTTCATCTTTGTCTCCTTCTTTGCACCAACGGGCTAGAGCAAACATAAATCAGTCAATACTATATTTCAAGCTTAAAGCTTCAAGCTTGAAATATAGTATTGATACTTTCAGTTACGAAGAAAAATGAATTTTTGTCGTGGACTCGTCTGTTAAAAGATTCGAGAATTTAATAACAAAATCAGCCATCACGGATGACTGGATCGGCCATCTGTTATGGAACGACATTCAGAAGAGAGGCTTCTATCAAACGTAACTCCCTGCAAGTTTAATTAACATAAGATATATTAAACAACTTACGCAAGGAACAGTTACTGTTGACACATTGCACTTGACATGTAACGCTATTGTTCCGCCCTGTTTTCTCATTATGCGGCATAAATCTGCTTTTGACCGCATTCAAGATTGATTGGTGACCGATGGCCGAATGCTTTCGAACGGGATTGTAGAAGCGATCGATGTAATTCGCGATTACCATTTCGGTTTGCGTGCTTGTGCTCCCTTGATCACGCAAAATCAACTCGGCTTTAATGGTCTTGAAAAAGCTTTCGCAATAAGCGATCTGCGCGCCATTGGTTCAAATAAATATCGCGAATGCATTGTCATATCAATTTCCTTTTCCGCTTATCGAAGCACGAAGGCCATGCGCGTGTAGTAGTTTTTGATATTCATTGGCACAATACTGACTTCCGCGATCCGAATGATGAATGCATCCCGCTGGCGCTCGCCGCCGTACCAAAGCCATGTGAGGCGCACGCATCACAAAGTCACGCTTAAGCCGGTCTCTGGTCGCTGCGTTTTGCCAAACATTCGGTGTGCAGGTGTCGGTCTGAATACTTCTTAATTATCTGAGGACGATGCACTTGCCGAACTAAAAATGCTTGCTCGGCGCTAAAATCTGCCAACATGCGATCCAGTCAGATTTGGTGTTGTTGAAATTGTAAACCATTTATTGGAGAAACCAACGAAGTCGTATGAACCGCTGCGTTGTTCCCTGATAATATTTGTCTCGTCTTAAGTGACTGTTTCAAAAGTGTTTGTTCTGTAAGGCGTGTTAACTTCAGTGGATGTGGAATATCGAATGGGTTATGACAGCGAGTGTTGTTTGAACTGACCGACCCTCTCATGTGTTTTAGTTGGGTTGCGTCGGCGGATTTTAATCGGTCTAACCTGTGGATCACTTCTGCTATGTATGACCACAACCATGGCCTCGCCCGATGCGTTGTCATACCTGTCTGCGCCTGTTCCGACGCTGAGTTACTGACCACTACCGGTTAACCTTTCGGTTTATTTTCGACAGATACTGAGTCCTGTTCACAACGATGGATTGGGTTTCTAGCAGGCCGCTTTTTGTAAAGCGTCAGTTATTCATTTTTCGATTGGATTCTTAAAATTCTGAATTAAATCTATCAAATTGATCAGATAGAGGTAAGCGAAATTGCTTACCTCTATCAGCGTTTATCGATCAGCCTTTGGATCGTGATCCAAAACTGCCACCTTTTTCCCCCGATGCGCGGCGCGCTACGTTTTTCTTGCTATTGAATTTGCCCTCTTTCGGGCCGCGCATTGAAACGCTGGGGTCGGATGCGCCTTTGCGGGCTTTGGGTTTGTCGGACGGACGCGCGCTTGTGGCGTCTTTAGAAAAAGGTTTTGACGGCTTTTTCTTGAACGGTGCAACTACGCCTTCGGGCAGTTCTTTTGCTTTTCTTGACGCTGGTTTACGCGCGGGTTTTTCGCCGAACCGTTTTTCACCACGATCACGGAAGTCTTTTGGCTTCCGATCGCCATCGCGATCTTTGCCTGCAAATCCGCCAGATGACCGTGGTTTTGACCGTGGACGATCGCCGGAATCGCCCTGTTCGTTCGATGAATTATAGCGCGACGGACGGTCCCCGTCGCGTTTTGGACCGGAGCGTGGTGCAGAGCGCGGCGCTCTGTCAAATCCGCGTTCAGGTGCAGGTGGAATGTCTGGAACCGCGTCTAGACGTTGCACGGTCGCATTTTCGACCTTCGCCGCCGCGCCAACGGCTTTGAAAAATCCGTCTACAGAATCTTGGCGCAATTCGACAAATGTGTGATCCCCTTGGATGCGAATGGCGCCGATATCTGATTTCGTGATATCGCCTGCCTTACACAGCATCGGAACGATTTGACCGGGCGAAATGCCATCTTGGCGGCCTTGGCTTAGGCGAAGCCATGTGCTTGGCCCG
>RGAJ01000080.1 GCA_009920225.1 Paracoccaceae bacterium | reverse complement strand
CACGACTGACCGCAGACAAGTTTCTGATCGCAACGGGGACGAAAACCTTTCGCCCTGATTGGGTGCCCTTTAACGGCAGAACGATTGTGGACAGTGACCAGTTTTTAGAAATTGATCACCTGCCCCGCAGTTTGGTTGTCATCGGTGCGGGCGTCATCGGCGTGGAATATGCCACCATGTTTGCCGCGCTGGATATTCGGGTGACCTTGATCGAACCGCGCGATAGTTTCTTGGATTTCATCGACCGTCAGACGATCAATGAATTTGCGCATTTGATTGCCGATAATGGCGTTGACCTGCGCCTGGGATCCGCCATCGAAACGATCCACGATGGGGGCGAACATGTCGAAGTGTCGCTGGCCAATGGCCGCCATGTGCGTGCCGAAATGTTGCTGTTTGCGGCGGGCCGGATGGGGGCCACCGAAAAGCTGAACCTCAAGGCGGTCGGATTGGAAACCGATCACCGTGGTCGCATCGAGGTGGATCGCAAAACCTATCAAACCAAGGTGCCCCATGTCTATGCCACGGGCGACGTGATCGGTCATCCCAGCCTTGCATCGACATCGCTGCAACAAGGGCGCATTGCCGCGTGTCATGCGCTCGACACCCCGACCCTGTCCGAAAGCCCATGGTTTCCCTATGGGATCTATTCCGTTCCCGAAATTTCCACCTGCGGCATGTCAGAAGAGGAATTGAAAGAACGCAAAATCCCCTATGAAATCGGGATCGCGCGGTTCCGCGAAACATCACGCGGGCATATTATGGGTGTCGAACACGGCATGTTGAAAATGTTGGTCAGCCTAAAAACCCGCCGCATTTTGGGTGTGCAAATCGTGGGCGAAGGCGCGACCGAATTGATCCATATCGGACAGGCGGTGATGAACCTGCAAGGGACGGTGGATTATTTCATCGAAAACACCTTTAACTATCCGACGCTGGCCGAAGCCTACAAGGTCGCAGGAATGGATGCATTTAACCGCATGCCCATCCCAAAGGAATTCAAGGTGACAAAAAAGAAAACAAAATCCGACAAAGACTAGTTGTTCACAGGGCCGCCCCACCGCGGCCCTTTACTTTTGCATCAAAGCGCGGTTTCTTTGGACCAAAAAGGGGCAATCATGGTTCAGGCCGTTTTATTCGATATTGGAAATGTGTTGGTAGGGTGGAACCCCTATGCCGTCTATGACGATCTGATCGGTGTCGAACGGCGCAAGGCATTTTTTGAAGCGGTCCCTGTGTTCAAGGAAAACGAACGCATCGATATGGGGGATCCTTTTTCCGATGTCGTCGCATCGATTGCCGAACGCTATCCCGATTGGCATCCAGAAATCGAAATTTGGCAAACCAAATGGGCAGATATGGTCAGCCCTGTGATTGACCATTCTGTTCGCCTGCTGCGGGCATTGCGGGCCAAGGGTGTGCCGGTCTTTGCGCTGTCAAATTTCGGCGATCAAACCTTTGATATGGCGCAAGAGCGGTATCCGTTTCTGACCGAATTTGATCGGGCCTATGTATCGGGTCGATTGAAAATGATCAAACCTTATCCCGAGATCTATGCCCATGTGGAACAAGATTGCGGGATTGCACCTGCGGATTTATTGTTCACAGACGATCTGCCCGCCAATATCGAAACCGCACAATCGCGCGGATGGCAAACGCATCTGTTCCAAGGTCCACAAGGCTGGGCCGAGTGTTTGGTTCGTCATGGAATATTGTCACAAGAGGACGCAGTATGAGCATTATCCAAATCTCATTCGACCAAGGTGAAAGCGTTTTGGATTGGCACGCGCTTGCCCGTGCATTCGATGCCGGTCACAGACTACCCAAAGCGGAAATCGCAGATACGTTTTTATATCGCGGCGGCGATACATTGTTGAACCGCGCCGCATGGATTG
This sequence comes from Paracoccaceae bacterium, assembly GCA_009920225.1. Lineage (GTDB taxonomy): Bacteria > Pseudomonadota > Alphaproteobacteria > Rhodobacterales > Rhodobacteraceae > CAJXSD01. Next base: position 5,485 of record RGAJ01000080.1, on the reverse strand, counting down.
ATGGGTTGGGATTGGCGGTCAAGTCTGCCACCGTGTTCCCTGACAATCCCAAGAATGCCTTGCCCATGATCAACGGTGGGGTGAACTTGTACAATGACAAGACGGGGATGTTGGATGCCTTGGTTGATTTCCATCTGGTGACAAAATGGAAAACCGCAGGTGACAGCCTGTGCGCGGCATTGAAACTGGCCCGTCCTGACAGCCGCAAGATTTTGATTGTGGGCGCAGGCACGGTCGGACGGTCGTTGCGCGCCGCCTATGGCGCAGGCTTTCCCGATGCAGAGTTCCGCATCTGGAACCGCACACCCAGCGCGGCAGAGACATTCGCCAATGAATTTGCCAACACCACCGTCGCGCCTGATTTGGCCGAGGCTGTGAATTGGGCTGACATCATCACATCGGCCACCATGTCCACCGATCCGGTGATCAAGGGTGAATGGCTGCGGGCCGGCCAACATGTGGATGTCATCGGCGCCTATCGCCCCGATATGCGCGAAGTGGACGACACCGCCCTGACCCGATCCCGCATTTTCGTCGATAGCTTTGACACCACCGTCGATCATATTGGCGAGCTGAAAATTCCATTGGCCAAGGGTGTTATTCATAAAACTGATATACTTGCCGATTACTATTCCCCAGACGCGTTCAAACGCCAAAATGACGATGACATTACATTGTTCAAAAATGGCGGTGGGGCGCATCTGGATTTAATGACGGCAAAGCATATATTGGACGCGTGGACACAACAGCAGTGACGTTCGTTGCTTGTGCTTTGTCGCTTTCGGTCATAGGCTAAGGCAAAAAGGTGCCATCTTGGAATTTGATTTTATCGTCGTAGGCGCAGGAAGCGCGGGATGTGTTTTGGCCAAACGATTGTCAGACGCTGGCCATTCCGTCGTTTTGCTAGAAGCAGGCGGCGACGATAACTATCACTGGGTGCATATTCCGATGGGGTATCTGTATTGCATCGATAATCCCCGCACCGACTGGCAATTCAAAACCGAACCCGATCCCGGATTGAACGGCAGATCGCTTTTGTATCCCCGCGGAAAAGTCTTGGGCGGATGCAGTTCCATCAACGGTATGCTGTACCTGCGGGGTCAGGCCGCCGATTATGACGGTTGGCGGCAAATGGGATTAACAGGATGGGATTGGGATGATGTTCTGCCCTATTTCAAGAAATCCGAAGACTATATGGATGGCCCATCCGACATGCACGGCGCAGGCGGCGAATGGCGCGTGGAAAACCAACGCCTGCATTGGGATGTTTTGGACGATTGGCGCGACGCGGCAGCACAGGCCGGCATTCCAAAGGTGGACGATTTCAATACGGGCGACAACGAAGGCGTCAGTTATTTCAAGGTGAACCAACGTTCCGGTTGGCGGATGAACACGGCCAAGGCATTCCTGCGCACGACCAAACGCAAGGACAAATTGCGCGTCATCACGCATGCCCATACACAGCGGATCGTGATCGAAAATGGCCGCGCTGTCGGCGTTGAATATACGCGCGGCGATGCAACCCAACGCGTGCGCGCCCGCGCCGAAGTGATCCTATCCGCAGGTGCAATTGGATCACCACATATCTTGCAACTGTCGGGGATCGGGCCCGCCGATCACCTGCAAAACCACGGAATTGACGTGATCCTAAATGCCCCTGATGTTGGCGGAAATTTGCAAGACCACCTGCAACTGCGCTGTTCATGGCGATTGGAAAAAGCCAAGACCCTGAACACGATGGCCAATTCACTGTTTGGCAAGGCCAAGATTGGATTGGAATATGCGCTGAAGCGTTCTGGCCCCATGTCCATGGCACCCAGCCAGTTGGGCGCATTCGCGAAATCGCGCCCTGATGTGGCGACGGCGGATCTGGAATTTCATGTCCAACCCCTGTCGCTTGAGGCATTTGGCCAACCTTTGCACGACTATCCCGCGATCACGGCATCGGTGTGTAACCTGCGCCCGCAAAGCCGTGGAACAGTGCGCCTGCGCAGCAATGCCCCACAGGACAAGCCGGTCATTGCTCCAAATTACCTGTCGACCGAGGGTGATAAACAGGTGGCCGCCGACGCAATCAAATTGTCGCGCCGTATCATGGCCCAATCCGCGATGGGCAAATACAACCCTGTCGAAGTCAAACCCGGCGCAGAATACGTCACCGACGCGGACTTGGCCAAGGCCGCAGGCGCAGTCGGAACCACAATTTTTCACCCCACATGCACCGTGCGCATGGGGACCGATGATCGCGCGCCGCTCGATGCGCATATGCGGTTACGAGGCATTGCAAACCTGCGGGTCATTGATGCCTCTGCCATGCCGAAAATCACCAGCGGCAACACGAATTCGCCCACAATCATGATGGCGGAAAAAGCTGCTGACCTCATTTTGTCCAACCGATAACAAATCAACGGATATATCATGCCCGACCGTAAGGAAGATAAGCACACAACCTGGATCGAAGCCGAGCTCGAAGAAACGCTCGACGAATTGTTTGAAGCCGAATTCAATCAACCGACCCTGACTGCAGAGCTGCGCAAGCTGTACAAAGAAAAACATCCCGATATGCTGGATCGGCGCACCTACTATCGCAATTTGCTGCGCCTACAGGTCGAATTGATCAAGCTCCAAGACTGGGTACAGCACACCGGCGCCAAGGTTTTGATCCTGTGCGAAGGCCGCGACAGCGCGGGCAAGGGCGGGGTGATCAAACGCATTACACAACGCCTCAATCCCCGTGTGGCCCGTGTCGTTGCCCTGCCTGCCCCGACAGAGCGGGAAAAATCCCAATGGTATTTTCAACGCTATGTCCCGCACCTGCCATCGGGTGGGGAAATCGTGTTATTTGACCGATCATGGTACAACCGCGCTGGGGTCGAAAATGTCATGGGATTTGCCACAAAAGACCAAGTGGAACAATTCTATAACGACGTTCCCGAATTCGAACGCATGTTGGTACGGTCAGGAATTATCCTGTTGAAATATTGGTTTTCGATCACTGACGAAGAACAGCAACTGCGCTTTCTCATGCGGATCCATGATCCGATGAAACAATGGAAATTGTCGCCGATGGATCTGCAAAGCCGTGTGCGTTGGGAACAATATACCAAAGCCAAAGAACAGATGTTCGCCCGCACGAATATCCCCGAGGCCCCATGGTATATCGTCGAAGGCAACGACAAAAAACGTGAACGGCTGAACTGCATCGAACATATCCTTAGCAAAATACCGTATTACGAAATCGAACACGGCAAAGTCGAATTGCCCGAACGTGTCTTTAACCCAGATTACGAACGCCGTGTTTTGCCGGACGAATTATACGTGCCCAAAGTTTATTAATCAGTTCATTGAACCAATCGGTCGATTTGTGAAACGCAAGTTTTCACTGGCAAGAATTGCATTTTCCAAATCTGCTAGTGCCATGAAAGCTTCGGCGACACGGATATTCACAGGATCGATCCGGTCGCGGGACATCGCAACAAATGCAAATTCACCCATGTCTGGAATGTGTTTGCTGATGCCTGCGATATATTGCATGTCGATGCTGAGCGGTGTCGGCATGCTAATTTCAACCGAATACGCGCCGTCGGTATATTGCAACAAGCGTGAAGCGGTAAAGGAGACTGTATCGGGCAAAGTAATCTCATTGGGAAAAGACAGCCCATGCGATGCCAAAACGGTCGAAAACCCAATCGACCTGCGCCGTAAAAAGACGCAGGTTTCCACATCGATCACACGCGATGCCGCAAAGCAAACCTTGTTCAGGTTATCAAGCCGATAGTGCAATTTTCGCGCTCCCGAACCAAAACCGCAACTGCAACCGCCTTGGCAACTAAAATTATCTTTTTGATATATTCTTATGGAATATTATTTCAAAACGCACAAGAAATATGATCAGATTGCGGAACAATATTTTATGACATAAATGATTGTCAACTTTATTTGTCACATGTCACGGAACGCGTTCAAAACGTGTCATTTTGAATTACTCAACCCATGGGACGCAGACGAAGGCAATTCGCGCCAATTTTGCCCGATGCGCAGCATATTTTGCGTGTTTTGGCGGCGCATTTGGGTCAAAGCGACCGCAATCACATTTTTGTTAAGATGAGAATGTTATAAAAATAAAACCCCTGCGACCAGCACAGGGGTTTCGAATTTTTATCAAAGAAATGCTTAGAGCATCCCTTCGCGCTGTGCTTTCTTACGTGCCAATTTACGGGCACGACGGACTGCTTCAGCTTTTTCGCGAGCTTTTTTGATGGAGGGTTTTTCGAAATGCTGCTTGAGCTTCATTTCACGGAAAACACCTTCACGCTGTAGCTTTTTCTTCAGAGCACGAAGTGCCTGATCGACGTTATTGTCGCGAACGCTTACCTGCATGTGGTTTTCACCACCTTTCTAAGTTAGAGTTTGCAAAAAATTGCAGGATGACGCGCTATAGCAAAGCCTTGCAAAATTGTCTAGTCATAGTGGTAATAGAGGATGAGTTATGACCCAGTCTGTTGAAATTACCCTGTCCGAACGCCTGCTTGATGCGGCTTTGTTCCATGTTCCCTTTGATGGATGGGGGGATGACGCCTTTCGCGCGGCCTGCGCAGACCTGAATATCGACGAATCATTGGCGCGGCTGCATTGCCCGAATGGCGCATTAGATTTGGCGATTTTATCGCACAAGCGTGGCGATCAGGCGATGGTTGATCGCTTGGCCGCCCAAGATCTTAGACAACTGCGTTTTCGCGATAAAATCGCAGCCGCCGTGCGTGCGCGGCTTGAGGTGCTTGAAGACAAGGAAATCATCCGCCGCGCGACGACCGTGTTTGCATTGCCGCAGAACCTGAAACGCGGTGGTGATTTGATTTGGGGTACGTCGGATTTGATTTGGACAACCTTGGGCGATACATCGGACGATTATAACTGGTATTCAAAACGCACGATCCTAAGCGGCGTCTATAGTGCGACCCTGCTCTATTGGTTGGGCGATCAATCAGACGGACATGCCGACACATGGGATTTCTTGGACCGCCGCATTGATAACGTCATGCAATTTGAAAAAACCAAGGCAAAGCTGCGCGAAAACCAAGGGTTGATGCGGCTTTTGGCTGGTCCGCGCGCCCTTTTATCGCGGCTGCAGGCCCCAAGCCCCACCCTGAATGACCGTCCCGGAACATGGTCACCCACAACAAAGGACTAAGACATGACCGATACAATGCGCGCCGTTGAAATCACAAAACCAGGGGCACCCGAGGTGCTCGCGATGTGTGAACGCCCCATGCCACGCGCGGGCCATGGTCAAGTCGTTATTCGCGTAGCCTATGCGGGTGTAAACCGCCCCGATGCGTTGCAGCGCGCAGGTTTGTATAACCCACCCCCCACTGCCAGCGATCTGCCCGGCCTTGAGGCATCAGGCACGATCACCGAGATCGGCGCAGGCGTCAGCGATTGGGCAGTCGGCGATCAGGTGTGCGCCCTGCTGCCAGGTGGTGGG
>RGAJ01000079.1 GCA_009920225.1 Paracoccaceae bacterium | reverse complement strand
ACCGCGCGCGTGCGTTCTTGGCCAATCAACCATCCGGAAATACCGTAGATGGCAATCATTGCAGGGGCCGAATAAATACGGATGCCCATATACGTGCGTGCAAGGCTTTCAACTTCTGTGGATGCAGGCGACACCCAAAAAGCGGCGGCAAATATCGGTGCTTGCGCAAGGATCAAGATCAGTCCCGCGCCAAACCCAAACACCAAGACACGCGCCAAAAGCGCCGATAACTCAGGTCCGTTTTCTGCACCGACGGCTTGGGCGGCAAAGCCCGTTGTTCCCATCCGCAAAAAGCCAAATATCCAGAAGATCGCATTCAAAACGATGGCACCGATCCCAACCGCACCAATCGCGGCAGCATCACCCAATTGACCGATCACACCTGTGTCCACTGCCCCCAAAATCGGAACAGTGATGTTTGACAACACAACAGGTATCGCAATCGCCAAAATGCGTGCGTGGGTGATTGGGCGCATGTCAGGTGTCGGTTTTGATATCAGGGATGATAAAGTGGCCCGATGCTTTGGCAAACAAACGTGACCGATTGTCCTGCCACGCCTCGACCGAGACCGAGGCATAGCGGCGCCCAGACCGATTCACTACCGCCCGCGCATAGGCATCGCGCGGCAATCCAGATCGCAGGTAATCCACGGTAAAATCAATCGTTTTCGGCATTGTCAGGTTCTGACCGATTGCGATTTCGTCGGGCGACATAACGCCTGTTTCAATCGCCTCCCAAACTGTGGACCACGTCAGTTCAAAGACACAAGACACTTCGAGAAAAGCAGCAGTTGCACCCCCATGCAGCGCGGGCAAAAACGGGTTTCCGACCAAATCATCCCGAAACGGCAAGATTGCCGTCAATTCGTCACCACGCCGTTCAAATTGAATACCCATATAAGTCACATAAGGGATGGACGCCCCAAGTTTGGCCAATGCCGCATCGCGACGCTGTTTGATCACTTGAACGGGTTCTGGTTTATTTTTTGCCATTACAAAGCTTCTTTCATCACCCGGTGACAAAGGCACCCGACGCCATTGCGACGGGTTTGTCACTGCGCGAATCTGTGGCGACGGCTCGGACAAAGGCCACGGTGCGCGTCATATTATAACAGGTTGCAGTTGCACGAATTGTTTGACCGGGGGTGGCTGGACGCATGTAATCCACACGCAGATCAATCGTTGCTGTGACCCCTTTGTGTTCGGGGTGCGAAATAACGGCCCCGCCACAGCACGAATCCAACAAGGCAAACACAGCCCCACCGTGAATCACGCCGGTTGCAGGATCCCCAATGTAATCAGGATTATAGGGCATTTCCATGACAAATTCGCCCTCGCCGACCGACACGACGGTCATGCCCAGCGCCTTGGAATGGGGAATTCCGTCCACAAAATCTTGGGCAATTTTAATATTTTGATGAGCCATAATATTTTTCCTGTACAGCCCTTATATGAAAGGCAATCAAGAAAAACTGCAAGGCATTAGTTGCCCTTTCCCCGACTTGGCCCTAACGTAAGGTCACTGTGAGGTAAGACATGAGTGAACCCAAACTATCCTTCAAGGAAATGTGTGCCAAATTTGACGTAACGCCGCGTACGCTTCGGTACTATGAATACATCGAATTGCTTGCGCCCGAACGACAGGGACGGTCACGGTATTATGGCGCGCGCGAATGTGCGCGGATGACCTTGATCTTGCGGGGCCGCAAGTTCGGGTTTCAGCTCGAAGAGCTGCGTCAATGGTTGATGATCTACGACCAAGACGGCACCCAAGCCCAAATGAATGTGTTTCTTGAAATGGCTGATCGCAAGCTGATCGAACTCAGCGAGCAACAAAAACAGTTAGAAGACACCATTCAGGAACTCAAAGCCCTCAGGCAAACCACCCAATCTCTTGTGACGCAAGGTCATGAGAAGTTGACGCAATAACCGATTAACGTAAACGTAAATCTTTGCTAATCTGATTCTGGGATCAGTGATGCGCGAGATGCCAGTAAAAGTATATGACCATGACAGACGACGACCTAATGACCATTCGACAAATGTGCGACGCGTTCAACGTAACCGCGCGTACGTTGCGATTTTACGAAGCGAAAGAGCTGATTTCGCCGATCCGCCAAGGTCAAAAGCGACTTTTCACCAAGCGCGATCGTGCGCGTTTAAAATTGATCCTGCGCGGCAAGAAATTCGGGTTTTCGTTAGAAGACATTCGTCAGTTGCTTGAAATGTATTACATGGAAGACCAACAAGCGACGCAGCTGAAAAACACGTTCCAGTTGGCCAATAAACGGTTGGCTGAACTGAAACAACAGCGTGACGATTTGGATCAAACGATCCGCGAATTAGAGGCCCAAATTGAATGGGGCGCAGAATTTATGCGCTCAAAAAATATTCCACCCTCATTATAGCGAACTTAGCAGGAGCCATTATGCCAACATACACCGCCCCCATCCGAGATATGGAATTCGTTCTGAACGATGTTTTGAATGTGCAATCCGCCTCAGTACAGGGATATGATGAGCTTGAACCAGACTTTTTATCCGCAATTTTGACCGAAGCGGGAAAAATTACGTCCGATGTTCTGGCTCCTCTCAACAGTGTTGGCGACAAAGAGGGCTGTGTTTTTGAAAACGGTGTTGTGCGCACCCCAACGGGGTTCAAAGCCGCGTTCGATCAAGTGCGCGAGGGCGGCTGGACCGGCATCGATTGTGATCCCGAATATGGCGGCCAAGGCATGCCCTATATCGTGGGAACTGCGGTCGGCGAAATGTTTGCCAGCGCGAATATGGCCTTTGGCATGTATCAAGGCCTGACCCATGGCGCCTATTCCGCGATCCATGTCCATGGCAGCGATGAGCAGAAACAAAAATACCTTCCAAATATGGTGTCGTGCCACTGGACAGGGACGATGAACCTGACAGAACCGCATTGCGGCACAGATTTGGGTTTGATGCGCACCAAGGCAGAACCACAACCAGATGGCACCTACAAGATCACGGGGCAGAAAATCTTTATCTCTGCAGGGGATCACGATCTGTCAGAGAATATTATTCACCTCGTTCTCGCGAAAATTCCCGGCGGGCCAGAGGGTGTTAAGGGCATTTCCCTGTTCATCGTGCCAAAATTCATGGTCAATGATGACGGCAGCCTTGGGGCACGCAATTCCCTCTCCGTCGGCAAGATCGAAGAAAAAATGGGCATTCACGGCAACGCCACCTGCGTCATGAATTACGACGGCGCGACCGGCTTTTTGTTGGGCGAAGCGCACAAAGGCATGCGCGCCATGTTCACCATGATGAACGAAGCGCGTTTGGGCGTTGGTCTTCAGGGCTTGGCGCAAGCAGAAGTCGCCTATCAAAACGCGCTGGCCTATGCCAAGGATCGTCTGCAAGGGCGCGATGTGACCGGTGTGAAAAATCCGGACGGCCCTGCCGATCCGTTGATCGTTCATCCCGACATTCGCCGCAATCTGATGGATCAGAAAAGCTTTATCGAAGGCGCGCGTGCTTTGGTATTCTGGGCGGCCGAGATGATTGACCGCACGCACCGAGAAGGCGACAAAGACGCCGACGGTTTGGTCAGCCTATTGATTCCAGTGATCAAAGGCGTTTTGACAGACAAAGGATTTGAATGTGCGGTTCAGGCACAACAAGTCTATGGCGGTCACGGATATATCGAAGAATGGGGCATGTCCCAATTCGCGCGCGACGCCCGCATCGCGATGATCTATGAGGGCGCAAATGGCGTGCAGGCGCTTGATCTCGTCGGGCGCAAGTTGGCACAAGACGGCGGCAAACACGTGTTGGCCTTTTTCAACGAGGTCAAAACATTCATCGCCGAGCACAAAGGCAAAGATGACGCCTTTGACACCGATATCCTAGAGCCCCTCAAAGCCGCATCCAAGGATCTTCAGTCTGCGTCTATGTATTTCATGCAAGCGGGCATGAAAAATCCCAACGACGCGCTGGCAGGGTCTTATGATTTCATGCATCTCTTTGGGCACACAGCCCTTGGTCTGATGTGGGCGCGTATGGCGGTTGCAGCACAAAATGCATTGACCTTAGGCGCCAGTGACGCCGCGTTCTATGAGACAAAGCTAAAAACAGCACGCTACTATATGGCCAGACAAATACCAGCAACCGCGCTGCATTTGGCCCGCATACAGTCAGGATCGTCCACCGTCATGGGGCTACACGCAGACGCGTTTTAAGGAGAAAGCGATGTTAGCAACCAGATCAACTTGGATGACTGACGAACATGTCATGTTGTCGGAAATGACTGCAAAATTCATCAATGATGAATGGTCGCAACACTTTGAACGTTGGCGCAATCAAGGCGAAATGGATCGCTCCACCTGGCAAGAGGTCGGCGCACTTGGCATGCTCTGCCCGTCGATTCCCGAAGAATACGGCGGCGCGGGTGGTGATTTCGGACATGAAGCCGTGATTTTGATCGAAGCCTGCCGCGCAAATTTGGCAAGCTGGGGACACGGCATCCATTCGGGCATCGTGGCACATTATATCTTGGCCTATGGCACCGAGGATCAAAAACAACGCTGGCTGCCCAAAATGGTATCGGGCGAATTGGTGGGCGCATTGGCAATGACCGAACCTTCGGGTGGATCAGATGTACAAGCCATCAAAACCCGCGCCATCAAGGACGGAAATTCCTATCGCCTGACGGGTCAAAAAACATTTATCACCAATGGCCAACATGCCAATTTGATTATCGTTGCCGCAAAAACCGACCCCAGTTTGGGATCAAAAGGCACCTCTTTGGTCGTTGTCGAAACCGACACCGCAGACGGGTTCACCCGTGGGCGCAATCTTGATAAAATCGGCCTCAAAGCGGGTGATACATCAGAATTGTTCTTTGATAACGTCGAAATTCCACCCGAAAATATTCTTGGAGGTCAAGAAGGCAAAGGGTTCTATCAAATGATGAACCAGCTGGCCCAAGAACGTTTGATCATTGGCTGTGGTGCTGTGGGCGCAATGGAAGGCGCGGTTCAACGCACGATCGACTATTGCAATGATCGCCAAGCCTTTGGTGGCAACCTGATGCAATTCCAAAACACACGCTTTAAATTGGCAGAAGTTTTGACCAAAACCAAAGTCGCGCGGGCGTTTTTGGATGAATGCATCAGCGAACATCTCAAAGGGGAGCTGAGCATCGAAAAAGCGGCCATGGCAAAATACTGGTTGTCTGACACCCAAGGCGAAGTATTGGACGACTGCCTACAGCTGCACGGCGGCTATGGCTTTATGCAAGAATATGCCATCGCTGAAATGTGGACCGACGCCCGCGTCCAGCGCATTTACGGCGGCACCAACGAAATCATGAAGGAATTAATTGCACGCGGCTTTGTGAAAAAGTAACCCGTGCCGCGTTTTGAAACGTCGGAAGCCTTCGGCGAGAGTATTTTGGACAAAGATGAAAGGGATGCGCCCTCAAATTGATATCAGAACCAACGTGAGGGCGACTTTCACCTTTGGCGGTCATCGGCTCTCCAGCCTGTACCGCAGGTCAAAAGAAACCGAAAATATTTAATAAAATACTAAGCTCTTTCATCTTTGGAAAAATACTCACATCGCAACGGCTCAAAAAACGACACACTCAGGGATATGAAAATGAACTACCAACTCTATTGCTTTGGCGAAAGCGGCCATTCTTATAAGGCAGCTCTTGGCTTGAATATGTCAGGGGTTGACTGGACCCCGATTAAAGTTGACTTTTTCAATGGCGAAACACGCAGCGCAGCTTATCGCACAGAGGTGAACGAAATGGGCGAGGCCCCCGTTTTGGTTCATGGCGATCTCAAGCTCACGCAATCTGGCGTTATCTTGGAGTATCTGTCGCAACAAACCGGCAAGTTTGGCGGGAACAACGACACTGAGCGTCGCGAGGTATTGCGGTGGATCTTGTGGGATAACCACAAGCTTAGCTCGCTTGCGGGCATGGCGCGGTTTTTGATGAATTTCGCCCCCGAAGACAAGCGACCCACTGACGTCATCGCATTTTTGCAAGGTCGCTTGAGCGCAAGCTATTCCGTCTTGGATGCACATCTTGCAAATCGCGATTGGATCGCTGCGGATCATGTGACCAATGCGGATCTGACCTGTTGTGGATATTTATATTATCCCGAAGCTTTTGGGTTCAATCGCACCGAGTGGCCAAATATTGATGCGTGGTTGACGCGTCTGTCAGAACAAGACGGGTGGAAACACCCCTATGACCTTATGCCCGGCAATCCGTCCGAGCGTGCATAAACGAGAAAAGGAATATTTCGATGAAAGACGTCTATATCTATGACGCCGTGCGCACCCCCCGCGGCAAAGGGCGCGCAGATGGCTCTTTGCATGAAGTCACAGCCGTTCGATTGTCCACGACCGTGTTGAACGCCATCAAATCGCGCAACGCATTGGACGGCCACGCGGTCGAGGATGTCATTTGGGGCAATGTAACCCAAGTTGGTGAACAAGGCGCGTGTTTGGCTCGGACCGCTGTTTTGGCATCAGACCTTGACGAAGCCATTCCAGGCCTATCCATCAACCGCTTTTGCGCATCGGGCCTTGAGGCAGTGAACTTGGCTGCGAACCAAATCGCAGGCGGCGCTGGCAGCGGCTATATCGCAGGTGGCGTCGAAAGCATGAGCCGCGTCCCAATGATGTCAGACGGCGGTGCAATCGCCGTGGATCCATCTGTTGCGATGGATCAATATTTTGTCCCCCAAGGGATTGGTGCCGATATCATCGCAACAGAATATGGATTCACCCGCGACATGGCAGACGCAATGGCCGTTGAAAGCCAACGGCGCGCCAAGGCGGCTTGGGATGACAACCGCTTCAAAAACTCGATTGTTCCGGTCACGGATGTGAACGGATTGACCATTCTGGATTATGATGAATTCATGCGCCCGACAACCGATATGCAGTCTTTGGGCGCGTTGAAGCCGTCGTTCAAAGAACAGGGTGAAATCATGCCTGGTTTTGACGCGATTGCCTTGATGAAATATCCACATCTGGAACGCATCAACCACATTCATCACGCAGGCAACAGTTCCGGCATTGTTGACGGGTCGGCCGCGGTCTTGTTGGGTGATAAAGAATTTGGCGAACGCTGGGGTCTCAAACCCCGTGCCCGTCTGCGGGCAACCGCAAAAATTGGCACCGATCCCACCATCATGCTCACTGGTCCTGTTCCGGTCACGCAGAAAATTCTGCGCGACAGCGGCTTGCAGATCAGCGACATCGATTTGTTCGAAGTGAACGAAGCCTTTGCATCCGTCGTGATGCGTTTTGAACAAGCATTTAATGTCGATCACGCCAAGGTCAACGTGAACGGTGGATCCATCGCAATGGGCCACCCCTTGGGGGCGACAGGTGC
>RGAJ01000078.1 GCA_009920225.1 Paracoccaceae bacterium | reverse complement strand
CGAAGAAGAATGGAACGAGACCGGCGTTTTAGAGGGGGCGCATATGATCACCGCCTTTACCGCGACGGGCCAATTGCACCCAGAGTTCAACGAAAAATTCAGCGCCTTGGTCACCAGTCTGGATCAAGAGGTGATTTTATATTGCCGCACCGCAAACCGCACAGACATGTTGGGGCAAGCTTTGGTCAATCAACTGGGCTTTACCAATATGTCCCATCTTGATGGTGGCATTGTAGAATGGACCAAACAAGGCAAGCCAACCGTTCCCTATTCCAAATAGGCAATAAAAAGGGCGGCAATCCATTGGGTTACCGCCCTGCAGGGAAGGAAGGTCAAAGAACAGCTAAGAAACGTGACCAACACAGACAGAGATAGGTCATATTTTTCATCGCTTCTTTGATCCAAATCAAAACTTTGCGAAAAAAATCACAAAATTTATCAACCTTTGCGTAATTTATTTTGCGGATGCAGCATAACGGCTATGCAAAAACACGCTCTACTCCTTCTGACCAACAGTGCGTATCTACAGGTCAAGATATAGGAGACCCTCTCATGGCTAAGAAAATCAAAACATCTGTTCTAAACTGGTTGCTACGTTCTGGCGAAGCATCTGCAAAGCGTTACGTCAATATGGGCGTATATTACCTCTAAGACCTGCTGCATGGATCTTCACTGATCCACTTCTCCCCGCGGCGGGAAAAATAAGGGGCGCATCGTGCGCCCCTATTTTTATGGTCTTTACTTTTCGGGGATCAACCCCTTGGGGCTAAACCTAAGCATGACCAACAGGAATATCCCCATCGTCAACAACCGCATGTAAGCCGCGCTTTTGACTAAATGGTCGCGCAATGCGCTGTCTTCGGCCATGGGGGATGTGATGATATCCATCAATGCCGCGCCCAGTGGTTCGACCTGAACCCACAAGAACCAGACCAAGAAACCACCCAAGATCGACCCAAGGTTATTACCAGATCCGCCAACGATCACCATCACCCAGATGAGGAAGGTAAAGCGCAAAGGCTGATACGAACTTGGGGTCAGCTGGCTGTCCATCGTGGTCATCATGGCGCCTGCAATCCCGCAGATGGCAGAGCCAAGGATAAATACCTGTAAATGACGCGCGGTGACGTTTTTGCCCATGGCGCGGGCCGCTGTTTCATTGTCACGGATCGCGCGCATCATGCGGCCCCATGGGCTTTTTAGCGCCATCTGGGACAGCCACAAAAGCACGATCAAAACAATCGCGAACAAAACCGCATAACCCAATTTGACATAGATCGTCGACGCGGTCATCGGATCCAACCCAAATGATGTGGCCCGTTCGACAAAACTTGGGTCCGCTTGCAGATCAACCTCATATGGGACCGGACGCGGAATGCCGATCACGTTTTTCACGCCGCGGGTCATCCAATCTTCGTTTTTCAAAACGGCGATGATGATTTCCGAAATCCCCAAGGTCGCGATGGCCAGATAATCAGACCGCAGCCCAAGCGCGGTTTTCCCGATCACCCATGCGGCCGCTGCGGCAAACAAACCGCCCACAGGCCATGAGATTAACACAGGCAGACCAAGACCACCCAAATACCCCGTTAACGCTGGATTGACGCCTTCGACCGCTTGGACCGCAGGGTCCAAAACTGAACGGGTGACATAGAACCCGATCACAGCGACGACAATCGTACCGATCGCACGGACCCAGCCTTTGGGCAGTTTCGTATAACTCAACACCAAGGCAACGATCGAAATCGTCCCGACGGCCAATCCCATCAAAATGCGCGGACCGCCAGCCTCCCATGCATCAGGGACAGGTTCCATTGACACAAGAACGGTCGCCAAACCACCCAGCGCGACAAAGCCCATGATCCCGACGTTCAACAGACCCGCGATGCCCCATTGCAGGTTCACACCCAACGACATGATGGCGCTGATCAACCCCATATTCAGGATGAACAGCGCTGTGTTCCAACTTTGTACAAATCCTGTTCCAAGGATCAGCACAGCAACCAACGCAAACAAGGCGTATGTTTTTTGCGTATCACTCATAGGGATTTTCCTTTGAATAGACCCGTGGGTTTGATCAACAAGACGATAACAAGGATCATAAAGCTGACGGCGAATTTATATTCGGTGGACAACAGCTGCACCAATCCGTCAGGCGCCCAAGTTTCGGGCACAACATAGGTGATGACCTTTTTCCAAGCATATGTGATCGTGACCTCGGAAAAGGCAATCACAAACCCGCCTGCAATGGCGCCCAATGGGTTGCCCAGACCACCCACGATAGCCGCAGCAAAGATTGGCAGCAGCAATTGGAAATACACAAACGGCTTAAAGCTTTTGTCCAACCCATAAAGCGTGCCTGCAATCGTGGCCAAGGCCGCAACGATCAGCCATGTATAGAACACGACACGTTCGGGGTTGATCCCCGAGAGCAAGGCCAGATCTTCGTTATCGGAAAAGGCGCGCATCGATTTCCCGGTGCGGGTCTTGTTCAAAAACCAAAAGAGTGCTGCCACGACGACAATCGCGGTCACAACAGTGATGCCTTGGGTCGTTTTGATGGCAAGCCCTTCGTCAAGGCCGGTCATCTTTTTGAAATCACCTACCTTAATGATAAACCGTTCCCCGTCGGAAAAGGATTGATCATTTGGACCAATGATAAAGCGCACCAACCCGTTAAGAACGAACATCACACCCAGTGACACGATCAAAAACACAACCGGTTCCGATTTGGTTTGTCGGTAAAAGCGATAGACCATGCGATCAGAGCCAATCACCAACACAGCGGTCGCAGCAATGCCAAAAGGCAACGCCAACAGCGCAGTAGGCAACGGGCCAAAGGAAATGCCCATGCTTTGGAACCACCACGTGACCAAGATCACGACCATCGTACCAAATGCCATCGTGTCCCCATGCGCAAAGTTAGAAAACCGCAGCACGCCATAGACCAAGGTCACACCCAACGCGCCAAGCGCAAGCTGGCTGCCATAGGCCACGGCGGGGATCATCACGAAATTTGCCAAAACGACAAGAGCGTTTAGAATATCCATCATCAACCCCCCAAAAATGATTTGCGCACTTCGGCATCTGCCAAAAGCTCTTTGCCAGTGCCGGTATAGGCATTCGCGCCTTGGACCAAGACATAGCCTTTGTCCGCGATTTCAAGCGCTTGGCGGGCGTTTTGTTCCACCATCAAAATGGAAATCCCTGTACGGGCCACTTCGATGATACGATCAAAGAGTTCATCCATAACAATCGGGGACACGCCCGCAGTGGGTTCGTCCAACATCAAGACGGTGGGTTTCGTCATCAACGCGCGACCGACCGCGACTTGTTGACGTTGACCGCCCGACAATTCACCGGCTGCTTGATTGCGTTTTTCGCGCAGGATCGGAAACAGGTCATAGACTTGTTCCATCGTTTGCGAAAAATCATCGGTCCGGATATAGGCCCCCATTTCAAGGTTTTCCTCAACCGTCATCGACGCAAATATATTATGCGTTTGTGGTACAAACCCCATCCCTTGCAACACGCGGTCTTGGGGTGACAGTTTCGTGATGTCTTTGCCATCCAACCGCACCGCGCCTTGGCGGACGTCCAACATGCCAAAAACGGCCTTCATCGCGGTGGATTTCCCTGCCCCGTTTGGGCCCACGATCACGGCAATTTCGCCTTTTTCAACGGCGATTGTACAGTCATGAAGGATGTCTGGCCCTTTGCCATACCCCCCCGTCATGCAATCCCCGATTAGGAAGGGTTCGCTCATTCCGCGTTCTCCTTCTGTTTATTTTTTAAACCAGTGCCTAGATAGGCTTCGATGACCTGTTCGTTGGCTTTTATTTCGGCCAAGGTGCCTTGGGCCAAAACTTTGCCTTCGGCCATACAAATGACGGGATCACAGATGCGCCCAATAAAATCCATGTCGTGTTCGATCACCACAAACGTATACCCGCGTTCTTTGTTCAACCGCAGGATTGCATCCCCAATCGTGTTCAACAGCGTGCGGTTCACACCTGCGCCCACTTCGTCCAAGAACACAATCTTGGCGTCGACCATCATCGTGCGGCCAAGTTCAAGCAATTTCTTTTGTCCGCCTGATACCTGCCCCGCCTTGTGATCGGCCAGATGGGAAATGGTCAGAAACTCCAACACTTCGTCCGCTTTGGCGCGCAATGCACGTTCTTCGTCTGCGATGCGTTTGCGACCAAACCACGTGTTCCACAATGTTTCGCCCGACTGTCCCGCAGGCACCATCATCAGGTTTTCGCGGCATGTCATCGACCCAAATTCATGCGCGATTTGAAACGTACGCAAAACGCCGCGATGAAACAGTTCGTGGGGCGGCAAACCAGTGATGTCCTGATCTTGCAGCATAACTTTACCCGATGTCGGCGCATGCACACCCGCAATCACGTTAAATAACGTGGTCTTGCCAGCGCCGTTTGGCCCGATCAATCCGGTGATGGATCCTTGTTGGATTTCTAATGTCGCACCGTCAACAGCATGAAAGCCGCCAAAGTGCTTGTGAAGGTTCTGAACCTTGATCACAACGCCACGCTCCTACTAAAAGTGTTGGGATCTTAAAAGAAACACAGCCTAGACTTGGCTAGGCTGTGTTCCAAAATTAAGCGCAAATATTAACGGAACTGAACAGTTTCGATTTTGCCGCCTTCGATTTTGATTTCACGGTAGTTGCCTGCCGCTTCGCCTGGTCCAACCAGTTCAACACCGGACGCACCAACATAGTCGATGTCGCCGCCAGCTGCCAAAATCTCAAGAGCTTTCGCCAATTCACCCGCTGCAATTTTTTCGCCTGGTGCGTTTGCAACGTCAAACATTTTCTCTTTGTAAACCGCAGGGTCAGATGAACCCGCCGCTTGCATTGCCAACATGATCAGCGCAGCAGAGTCGTATGATTCAGGTGCGAATGGAGACGTCGCATTGAACGCGCCATTGACATGTGCAGTGAACTGATCCGCCAATTCTGTTGATGGGCTTGGGTGCTGACCTGTTGAGCCGTCGATGTCTGCACCGAACGTATCTGTCAACGCATCGCCGATCATGCCGTCAGGGAAGTGGAACGTGTCAAACGCGCCTGTGTCGATTGCTGCGCGTACGATGCCTGCGCCGCCTTGGTCAACGTAACCTGCGACAACCAAACGATCACCACCTGCGGATGCCAATGCGCCGACTTCTGCAGAGTAATCCGCTTTGCCATCTTCGTGTGGCGCGGACAATGTTACAGAACCGCCTGCAGCTTCGAATGCCGCTTGGAACGCGTCTGCCAAACCTTTGCCGT
The DNA here is from genome assembly GCA_009920225.1 of Paracoccaceae bacterium. GTDB lineage: Bacteria > Pseudomonadota > Alphaproteobacteria > Rhodobacterales > Rhodobacteraceae > CAJXSD01. The sequence goes on along the minus strand of RGAJ01000078.1, from coordinate 2,110 downwards.
AGTCGTTGTTTGTGTAGCTGACCGCAACTGATTTGATGCCTTGGCTCATCAACACGTCTGTCATAACGACGCCTTGACGCGCGTCAGATGGCGCTGTGCGGAAGAACAGGCCGTTGTCTTCGTTGTTCATGTGTGACAACGCTGGGCTTGTTGCAGATGGGGATACCATCACAACGCCGTTTGGAACCGCAACGTTCATCAATGCCGCGCCGGTTACGCCGGAACAGTCACCACCAACAACGCCTTTGACGCCATCAGATGTGATCAAACGTTCGATTGCTGCTGTTGCTGCGCCTGCGTCCACACATGTTGTGTCGCCGCGAACGCCGCTGACTGTGGAGCCGCCCAAAAGCTTGCCGCTGTCGTTGACTTCTTTGATCGCCAATTCTGCCGCTGGACCCATTTCCGCAACCAAGGATTCGATTGGACCTGTAAAGCCCAAGAAGATGCCCAATTTGATATCTTCTGCAGATGCTGTGCCGGCGATCAACGCTGATGCTGCGGCGGCCATCATAAATTTATTCATGTGTTCTCTCCCAAAAACTTCGGTTTGGGGGATGTCCCCAATTTCCTACTAGTCGTTAACGCTATACGCAAAATAACCTTTGGGTCAATAACGAGGCGTGGGTGCACCTAGGTCAAATCAGTAAGATTTTGCCGCACCACACATTAACGGGAAGAACGCAAAGTTTTTTCACCGTTTTCAGGATTTTTTACATGCTAAAAAAGGTAAAACATGTCATTTCACCCTCGATTTACTTGTGTTGCATGAAATTGCGGGGCAAAAAATAACCCTCTCTTAATCTCACCCTGTCAATTTGGTGTACCAAATGCGTCTTAAGCGAGAATCTTTAGGGAGATTCGCCCCACGTCACCGCGTTAAATTGACCAATTTACCGATCCATGGATAAGCGATAGAGTGCCCGTAGTAATTTCAAGGAGGATATGCACATGTCGAAAAATATTGGTGGTTTGGATCGTATTGCACGGATCGTGATCGGTGCCGCGCTGATCATCGGGTATTTTATGAATAGCGAGGGCGCATATAGCTGGCTGTATCTATTGGGTATTGTCCCACTGGCGACAGGGCTGTTGTCCTCTTGTCCGCTGTATTCAATTCTGGGTATCAATACCTGCCCAATGAAAAAAGATTAATGTCTGAGTGCGCCCCGATGGGGCGCATGCCTTCGGCGAGGATATTTTTAGACAGAAAATGTTTAGGTGTCTTTGCCAAATTTGCCAAGATGGGTGTATTTGAAACCGCGTGACGATTTTAACCCAAACCCAACTGCACGTTCGGCCCCCACGTGGGCGACCATGAGAACACCGGCCGCAACCGCGATGTTATTTCCAAAGACCAAACCAACGAAAAATGGTGCAACCCCACTGGGGTAAAGGTGCATTAAATTATAGAAAAATGCACCAAGCTTTGGCCCACCGATATAGGCGATGAGGGACATATCGGGCACAAAGAATAGGATCACAATGAGCCAAAGCAGTAAGTCAGGAGTGAACAGCGGAAGTTGAGGCGGCAGCAAGGACAGCAGCACAAGAGCCATGACCGCGATGATTGCGCCTTCTATCCGTTGCCAAACAATCATTCAGCTGCGCGGATCTTTGGGTTAAGCATGTCTTTTAGATAGCGGCCGGTATGGCTGGCGGCGACGTTGGCGACATCTTCGGGCGTGCCGGTCGCCACGACTTGACCGCCGCCATCGCCGCCTTCGGGCCCGATGTCGATGATCCAATCGGCGGTTTTTACCACGTCGAGATTATGTTCGATCACGATCACAGAATTTCCTTGGTCCACCAATTCATGCAGGACCTCAAGCAATTTTCGAACGTCTTCAAAATGCAGGCCTGTCGTGGGTTCATCCAATATATACAGCGTCTTACCTGTCGATCTTCGTGCCAATTCTTTCGACAGTTTCACGCGCTGCGCTTCGCCGCCTGACAGTGTGGTCGCCTGTTGGCCCACTTTGATATAGCCCAAGCCAACGCGTACCAATGCATCCATTTTTTCGCGAATTGAGGGGACCGCTTGGAAAAAGTGCTGCGCGTCTTCGACGGTCATGTCCAAGACATCGGCGATGGATTTGCCCTTGAACTT
>RGAJ01000077.1 GCA_009920225.1 Paracoccaceae bacterium | reverse complement strand
CGTGACAATTGACGGGACAACGAAATAGGTTTTGGCGATCTCTTCGCTGATCACGCGAAACTGTGTGATGTCGTCGCGCACGTACCACTGCAACCACCACATAAACACATCAAACACCGAGAAAAAGAAGATGTATCTTTTCTCATGCACCAGGGAAAAAATCAAAAATGCCCCACCCACCATAGCGGTGAACATATAGTCTGTGTGCCCTGCGGGATGTACGACAAACGATCCACTAAAGACCGCGAAAATACCGGATAACATCCATACAGACCGCGCCGCGACGTGGTATTTGGTACGGATCGCCACGGCCGCAAAAACAGATCCAAAGATTGCAATTGCCGCAACATAGGAAATCGTGGGTGCACCCAAAAGAACACCGATCATGGACCAGATACAGCCTAGAAATACCACGAACCACGCCGTGATGCGCACAGTATCAAAACGTCGAAACTGCGAGCTTCGATCGATTTCCTCGATTATCTTGGCATAAGATGGCGTTTTTCGCATAATTTCTCGGTATAATGTATAACTTAATGGTACAATACGACCCAAATGTGAAAGATAAAGGCAAATAATCAAAACTCTCACGGGCATAATTCTATTTACCCACCTGCTTTGCTGTTTTAATACGCAAGGGTAGAGAAAGATACATCACATGACACAGACAAACCTGACCCTATATCTTGCAGCGCCACGCGGTTTTTGTGCGGGCGTTGATCGGGCAATTAAAATTGTTGAAATGGCATTGGATAAATGGGGCGCGCCTGTCTATGTCCGACATGAAATTGTGCACAATAAATTCGTCGTTGACGGCCTGCGCGCAAAGGGGGCGATTTTTGTCGAAGAACTGGATGAATGCCCCACGGATCGACCTGTGATCTTTTCCGCGCATGGGGTTCCAAAATCGGTACCCGCCGCCGCCCAAGATCGCAATATGATCTATGTCGATGCAACGTGTCCTTTGGTCAGCAAAGTCCATATTGAGGCAGAGCGACATCATTCAAATGGTCTGCAAATCGTCATGATCGGTCACAAAGGGCATCCCGAAACCATTGGGACCATGGGCCAATTGCCCGAGGGTCATGTGGTCTTGGTCGAAACCCCCGAAGACGTGGCACAACTATCTGTCGATGATCCCGACAAGTTGGCGTTCGTCACACAGACCACGTTGTCAATTGATGATACGGTGGACATTATCGCCGCGTTGAAAACACGCTTTCCAAATATCGTTGGTCCACACAAAGAAGACATCTGTTACGCAACGACTAACCGTCAAATGGCAGTCAAGGATATCGCGCCAAAGGTCGACGCGCTTTTGGTTGTTGGTGCGCCAAATTCTTCCAACTCAAAACGTCTGGTCGAAGTCGCGGCGAAAGAAGGCTGTTCTTATGCCCAGCTTGTTCAACGGGCGACGGAAATTGACTGGCGCGCATTGGGATCAATCCAATCTGTGGGCATTACCGCAGGGGCATCAGCGCCCGAAGTTTTGGTGAACGAAGTGATTGATGCCTTTCGCGACCGCTTTAACGTGACGGTTGTGCCGGTCGTCACCGCAGAGGAAAACGTGAATTTCAAGGTACCGCGCATTCTCCGCGACGGCATCTAAATGGACGCGGAGACCATCAAAGCCTATGACGCTAATGCTGAGGCGTATAAAACCACCTTTGCGCATGCGGGGTCATTGTTCGGTGCGGAACACTTTTTGGCTGGCCTGCCACAGGGTGGCGTAATCTTGGATTACGGCTGTGGCCCCGGTCACGCAGCGGCGTATTTCGCGGAAAACGGATATCAGGTCGAAGCCTTTGACGCATCCGCCGAAATGGTCGCGTTGGCGGCGCAAACCGCAGGCGTCACTGCATGGCAGGCAAATTTTTCCGACTTTCACGCCACAGAACGGTATCGCGGCATTTGGGCAAGCTTTTCGCTTTTGCATGCGCCGCGGGATGAGTTCCCCAACCTTCTGACAGCCATCAAAACCGCCCTTGTCGCGGGCGGGCATCTGTTTTTGGGCATGAAATTGGGCGAAGGGTCAGAGCGCGATCATTTAGGCCGCTTTTATACCTATTACACAGAAGATGAGTTGCGCCATGCGCTCACCCAAGCAGGCCTTCAATGGGTTGACGCGCATCACGGCAGTGGTAAAGGATTGGCCGGAACCGAGAGCCCATGGATATTGATACACGCGCATGCTTGAACTTTTTGCATATACAGATGGTGCCTGTTCTGGCAATCCTGGTCCTGGTGGCTGGGGCGTATTGCTGCGCGCGCTGCAAGGCGGCAAGATCATAAAAGAGCGTACCCTAAACGGCGGCGCCGCGGAAACCACAAACAACCAGATGGAGCTTTTGGCCGCAATCCACGCGCTGGAAGCCTTGGAAAAACCATCGAATATCACCGTTGTGACCGACAGCGCCTATGTCAAGAATGGGGTGACAGGTTGGATATTCGGGTGGAAACGGAATGGGTGGAAAACATCCAACAAAAAGCCCGTTAAAAACGTGGAATTGTGGCAACGTCTGGACACCGCACAGGCCCGTCACACCGTGACATGGGAATGGGTCAAAGGCCACGCAGGGCATCCCGAAAACGAGCGCGCCGATGAATTGGCACGCGAAGGGATGGAGCCCTTTAAAAAATGACGCTTGTCTTGCTTGATTATGCATCGGTTTTGATCTTTGCATTGACGGGGGCCTTGGCCGCAAGCCGCGCACAATTGGATTTGATCGGGTTTGGATTCATCGCCTGCCTGACCGCCTTGGGGGGTGGCACATTGCGCGATGTGTTTTTGGACAGACCTGTTTTCTGGATCGAAAATCCGACCGTGTTGGCCATTTGTTTGGCGGCCGCACTGGTCGTTTTCTTTGCCGCCCCGTTTATGGAAAGCCGTTACACATGGTTGACGTGGCTGGACAGCTTTGCCTTGGCTGTTGCGGTACCCGCAGGGGTCGGGATCGCCTTTTCGCTGTCACATTCAATTCCCGTGGTGATCATCATGGGCATGGTGACGGGCACCATGGGGGGATTGATGCGTGACGTCGTGTGTAACGAAGTCCCGATGGTTCTTAAACAAGGCGAACTCTATGTCTCGGCCGCCTTTGGCGGGGCTGCCTCTGGCATGACGGCGATTTCGCTGGGCGCGTCACTGCCTGTTGCGCTGATCATCTGCGCCCTGCTGACATGGGTGTTGCGGTCTGGATCAATATTCTTTGGGTGGCGCTTGCCCGTGTATAAATCGCGCCCACCCAAAAACAAATAAGCCGATTACAGGCCCAAAACATCCAGCATTGAATATTCTCCAGCAGGTTGGGACACGACCCACACCGCAGCCTTCATCGCGCCGCGCGAAAAAAGCGACCGATCTGTCGCCACGTGACGCAGAACCAATCGTTCGCCGTCACCCGCAAACAAAACGTCATGCTCGCCCACGATGTCACCTCCGCGCACCGCAACAAACCCGATGTCGCCGCGCTTGCGTGCACCTGTGATCCCATCGCGACCGCTGTCGCGCGTCTCGGCCAAGGACACGCCGCGCCCCTTTGCCGCCGCTTCCCCCAACATCAACGCGGTGCCAGAGGGGGCATCGACCTTTTTGTTATGATGCGCTTCGATCACTTCGATATCGAAATCCTCGTCCAAGGCGGCGGCGACCTTTTCGACCAACACAGTCAACAAATTCACCCCCAATGACATATTGCCCGCCCGAACGATCGATGTCTTTTGTGCCGATTGCGCGATCGAGGCCAATTCGTCATCCGTCATACCTGTGGTGCCAATGACCAACGACACACCCAATTCCGCGGCCAATTGCGCATGTGCAACCGTCGCTGCGGGGGATGTGAAATCAATCACCACATCACTGGCGGAAAAGACCGCGCGCAGATCTGACGATATCGTCACCCCGATATCGGTTTGACCCAAAACCGCGCCGACATCTTGGCCGATGCACGGGCTGTCAGGGCGATCCGCAGCGGCGGCCAAAACGGCCTTGTCACTGGCCAATACAGTTTTGATCAGCATCTGCCCCATGCGACCAGAAGCGCCCAAGATTGCAATTGCCACAGGTTCCGTCATACCCAATGCTCCTAATTTTGCTGCCCCCTTTCATAACCAGTGTTGAAGACCTTGGCAAAGGCATAAGAACAGCGTAGATAGCGAATATGGCAAAAAACAAATTTCATGATGGTCCAGGACCATCCCAGAGACAGCTTCGGGTCGGTGAATTGGTTCGCCGCGCCCTGTCTGAGGTTTTGGCACGGGGCGACACGCACGACCCTGATTTGAACCGGATCTCGATCACTGTTGGCGAAGTGACCGCCTCACCCGATTTGAAAATCGCAACGGCCTATGTCTGTCCGTTGGGTGGCCAAGGCGGCGACGATGTGATTGCCCTTTTGGCACGGAACAAATCAGAATTGCGGCGTGCGGTTGGAAAAAATCTGGGATTGAAATTCACACCAGATTTGCGATTCCGTCTGGACGAAACCTTTGACCGCATGGATGAAACACGACGCTTGTTTTCCCAAGACACTGTTCGGCGTGATATCGAACCAGAATGATCTGGCGGGTCCTCGTATTGTGTCTGTGTGCGACCACCGCACATGCGGCTGACTGCTATGATCACACTTCTAACGGCATAGACTATACGATTTGCGCCGCGTCGACCGATGACGACCTGCGCCTGTTTCACAAGCGTGATACGGGCGAGGCATTCGGGCAATTTTATGCGCTGTCAAATTACCTGTCAAACCAAGGCAAAGAATTGGTCTTTGCGATGAATGCAGGCATGTTTCACGCCGACCTTTCCCCTGTGGGGCATTATGTCGAACAGGGTCGTGAAACGATGCGGGTGATTTCAACCGAAGGCCCCGGAAATTTCGGAATGCTGCCAAATGGGGTGTTTTGCATCGCCAAAGATCGCTATCGCATTTACGAAACCTCGCGCTATGTCGCGGAAAATCCCGCGTGTGAGTATGCCACGCAATCCGGGCCTATGTTATTGATCGAGGGTAAATTTCATCCCCGATTTATCAAAAATAGTGCATCACTCAACATCCGCAACGGCGTCGCGGTTGTCGATGATATGGCCTATTTCGTGATTTCGAATGATCGTGTGAATTTCTATGATTTTGCCAAATTCTTCCAAGACCATTTGGGGGCGAAAGACGCCTTGTATCTGGATGGCAAAGTATCCAGACTCTATGCGCCGGCATTAGGGCGATCCGATTTCGGGTGGTCCATTGGCCCCATGGTTGGGGTTGTGGCGGACCGATAAAAGCCCGCCACACAGCGTTAATTCACTGTTGTGCTATCAATCGCACGGGGTGTCGCCGCCGAGGTAATTTCAATGCGGCGCGGCTTGTACGCTTCGGGAAGCTCACGCACCAAATCGATATGCAGCATGCCGTCAATATGGCTGGCACCGACGACGCGCACATGATCTGCCAACTGGAACCGACGTTCAAACGCGCGGGTGGCAATACCACGGTGCAAATAGGTTTTGGCGCTGTCCTCTTCGGCTTTTTTCGCCCAAACGACCAATGCGTTTTCCTTCACTTCGACGTCAAGGTCTTGATCGGAAAACCCCGCAACGGCGATCGAAATACGATATGTATCGTCCGCTGTTTTCTCGATGTTATAGGGGGGATAGCTTGGCCCTGTTGTATCCGACGCAAGCACGCGGTCCATAATGTCCGCAATTTGGTCAAAGCCAACCGTGGCACGGTATAGGGGTGAAAAATCAAAATGTCTCATGGGTCATCCTCCTTTGAGCGATAACAAAATCCTGCCCAAACTGGCACAGGGGTTGATAGAACAGGGACCCATCTTTGGCGTCCCTGACACATATCTAGGAAGGATTTTTAACGTTTCAAGAATTAAGGCCGCGCAAATTTCGCGCCCGTGTCGCGACGGCGCGTGCTGTTGCCGTTGAGGTCATCAGTAGGGTACAAACGGGCATTGATTTCAGTGATCGCATCCAACAGTGATGTGCCAAGCGACACTTTCTTGCCCCCCAATTCGGCCATTGCTGACACAACCGACACAACCGTGATACCGTCTGGCCCAATGACGAACACGGGTGACCCCGAGGCCCCAAAATCAACGTCACAATTCATGATCAACACCCCATCTTGACGGGCTGTGACCGTACAGGTGTTTTGCACCGATGGCGCGTTCATGCGACCCCGCGCATACGAGATCACGCCAACATTTTCACCGGCCGCCGGTAACGACGAAATTGCCAAAGGCGGGATAAGCGGGTTTTTGATCGGTGTTTGCAGACGCAACAAGGCGATATCATGTTTGATACGTTCAATCGTGACCTTGGTGTCAAAGCGGTAATCAGGATCTGCGCGGGCTTCGCGTATTTTGCGATAGGCTTCGGCGCGCCCGTTTCTGAACCCTGCTTGGAATTCGAAGCCGTCGATATCGAACTCTCGGCCCGTTTGTGCGTCAAACAGACAATGCGCCGCTGTCAGGATCAAATCAGGTTCGATCAATGTTGCTGTGCAAAACCCCGCGCCGTTGTCGAACGACAAACGCCCAACGGATGACAAATCTCGTCCGTTGTTGATGGAATCAAGGCTCTCCAACGTGGATTGCTGCGCGAATGACGCAGAAAAAATGAATGAAAAAACAATGGCCAAAATAAAACGCATACCACCAACTACTCCAAGCACAGTGATTCTATAAGCTGTACTTAAGGCAAAAATATGACCTGTGGCAGGTTAGCGTAATTTTGGGATAGGATCAGAGCGGTCTGCCGACTGTGTCAACGCTGCAGGTTTGGGGCCACCCGTTGCCCAGTCAATCAATTCGACTGTGTGTACAATCGGAACCGAAGTCGCTGACCCGATCTGCATCATACAGCCGATATTACCCGCCGCGATGATATCTGGATTGACGGCTTCCAACGTCTTGACCTTGCGGTCTTTCAATTGGCCTGAAATCTCGGGCTGTAACAAGTTATAGGTTCCCGCCGAGCCACAGCAAAGATGCGGATCACGGGGCTCTGCAACCCGAAACCCTGCATGTTTCAAAAGCGTTTTGGGGTGATCTTTGATTTTCTGGCCATGCTGCAATGAACATGCGGCGTGATAGGCAATCGTCATATCTTTATCGTCCCCTTTGGGCAGATCAAGATCAACCAAAACTTCTGAGATATCTTTGGCCAAAGCCGAAATTGTGGCCGCCTCTTGGGCAAGGGGCGTATCACGGAACATATGCCCATAATCCTTGACCGTAGTGCCGCAGCCGCTTGTGTTGATCACAATTGCGTCCAGACCCTCGCCGTTTATTTCGGCCATCCACGCCCGAATATTTGCCTCGGCAGAGGCATGGGATGCGTCAACCTTGCCCATGTGATGGGTCAAGGCGCCGCAACATCCTTGATCCTTGGGAATGACGACTTCGCAGCCAAAACGCCGCAAGACACGGATTGTGGCATCATTGATATCCGTGT
>RGAJ01000076.1 GCA_009920225.1 Paracoccaceae bacterium | reverse complement strand
GACCGAACTGATGCCAGCCAATGAACCCAAGATGATTTCTGGGAACGCCAACCGTCCTCTCGCCAAAGCTATTTCGCGCCGTATGTCGCTACATCGTGGCTTGAACGTCGGGTTGGTTGACGCACGCGTTGAACGTTTTAATGACCAAGAGATTTTTGTCGAAGTCTATGACAACGTGCGCGGCGAAGATATGTTTATCATTCAATCCACGTCAAACCCTGCAAATGACAACTTGATGGAACTACTGATTATGGCAGATGCATTGCGCCGGTCCTCTGCAGGACGGATTACCGCAGTGATCCCATATTTTGGCTATGCCCGCCAAGATCGCCGTGCCAAGGCGCGGACCCCGATTTCCGCCAAGCTGGTGGCAAATATGTTGGTCGAAGCCGGGGTTGAGCGTGTCTTGACCTTGGATTTGCATGCTGCACAGATCCAAGGGTTTTTTGATATTCCCGTCGACAACCTGTATGCGTCGCCCGTGTTTGCCTTGGATATCATCAGCCAATTCAAAGAGGGTCTGAGCGATGTGATGGTCGTGTCCCCCGATGTGGGCGGCGTGGCGCGTGCCCGTGAATTGGCAAAACGTATCAACGCGCCATTGGCGATCGTTGACAAACGCCGCGAAAAACCCGGTGAAATTGCCGAAATGACGGTGATTGGTAACGTCGAAGGTAAGAAATGTATCATCGTAGATGACATTTGCGATACCGCAGGAACATTGTGCAAAGCCGCCGAAGTATTGATGGAAAACGGCGCGGCCGAAGTGCATTCCTATATCACCCACGGTGTGATGTCCGGCCCCGCGGTTGAGCGCGTGGCAAATTCGGTCATGAAATCATTGGTTTTGACCGATTCAATCGAAGCCACCGAAGCGGTATTGAATGCCCCAAACATTCGCATTGTGCCAACAGCACCGATGTTTGCCCAAGCTATTTTGAACATTTGGAACGGCACATCGGTGTCATCCCTGTTTGAAACAGAAACCTTGGATCCGATCTACGACGGTTTGCTTTAATCGCTTAGGATCCAGAGCTCGTCTGGATCCGCGACTTCACCAATCGCCTGCCATGCTATTTGCAGGCGGGAGATTTTGGTGTCCCGCTATGTTTTAAACACGGCGCGAAAGCCGTTCGCGGTGATGTCTTCTGCGAAGAAATCCATGCGCATGTTATGGCCTTCATGCACATCCCACAGCGCGATTGTTAAATGAACGCTTGGCGGGGATAAGAAGCTGTCTGAGAATGCAATATCTTGGGTGACTTCGCGCGGTCCAACGCCTGACCACATGGGGCCGTCAGTATCAAAATCAGAGAAAAGCGTAAAACGACCGTCGTCGATCCCTATTCTATTTGACGCAATTTTTTTCATTTTGAACTCAATTAAATTCGCAACTCTGCTTAATTACGATAAAAGGGGCCGCGGTGCGACCCCTTTTTTGTTTCTGGGTGTGTTCTGCCTTATCTGCGTGAGAATTCTGGATAGGCTTCCATCCCCAATTCCGCCATGTCGAGACCATTGATTTCGTCTTCCTCGCTGACACGGATGCCCAAAGTTGCATTTAGGATCAGCCATAGAACGCTTGACGTCACCAGAACAAAGCCACCCACCACAAAGATCGACAGGATTTGCACGCTAAGTGACGCATCAGGGTTGGTAAAGACCACTGCAAGTGTGCCCCAGATGCCAGACAGCAGGTGAACAGGGATCGCACCAACGACGTCGTCGATTTTCATCTTGTCCAACATGGGAACCGCGAAGACCACGATCACACCGCCCACTGCACCAATCAAGGTCGCTGCACCCAAAGATGGGGTGAGAGGTTCTGCAGTGATCGACACCAATCCCGCCAACGCACCGTTCAAGATCATTGTCAGGTCAGGTTTTTTGTACAGGAACTGTGTCAACAGAAGGGTGGCCAGCGCACCGCCTGCGGCAGCAGCGTTTGTGTTTGAAAAGATGCGTGAGATATCCGCGACATCACCCACCGACCCCATGGCCAATTGTGAACCGCCGTTAAATCCGAACCAGCCCATCCACAGAATAAACGTGCCCAATGTTGCAAGTGTCAGGTTGGAACCCGGAATTGGGATCACACGTCCTTCTTTTGAGTATTTGCCAATGCGTGGTCCAAGGATGATCGCGCCCGCCAAAGCTGCCCAGCCACCGACAGAGTGTACAACGGTTGAGCCTGCGAAATCCAAGAAACCCATTTCGTCAAGGAAACCACCGCCCCATTTCCAAGATGCTTGGATTGGGTAAATCACAGCTGTCAAAACAACGGTAAAGATAAGAAACGGCCATAGTTTGATCCGCTCGGCCAGAGTACCTGACACGATGGACGCGGTTGCGGCACAGAACATCAATTGGAAAAAGAAATCCGAACCCGTCGCGGCGTAGCTGTAATCATCGACAGCATCGGATGCCACGCCGACCGCTTCGAGCACCGCGGTGCTAAAGACACCGGACAAAACGCCCTCAACCGACCATGTTCCCAGTGGATACATCAGGTTGTAGCCGATCAAGTAATAGAACACGCAGGCCAAGCTGAATAAGGCCACGTTTTTTGTCAGCTGCATCGTGACGTTTTTGGAACGTACCAAACCTGCCTCAAGCATGGCAAAGCCTGCGGCCATCCAAAAGACCAAAAAGCCGCCAACAAGAAAGAGCAAAGAGTTGAGGATAAACACTGTATCCGTCGCGACCAATTTTGGCGCCGCGTCTTGTGCCAGTGAAACCGAAGGCAGGATTGCGGCCGCGCCTGCAATCATCGCCAGTTTAAGTAATGGGTTTTTCATTGTTTTCATGCCCCTAGATTGCATCAGTGCCAGTTTCGCCAGTGCGCACACGAACGGTTTGTTCGACGTCCAGAACAAAGATTTTGCCATCGCCGATTTTGCCTGTGCGTGCTGTTTTGGTAATTGTATCAACAACTTGGTCCGCCATGGATGCATCGACCACCAATTCCAATTTCACCTTTGGAACGAAATTGACGGCGTATTCTGCGCCACGGTAAATTTCTGTATGTCCAGATTGCGAACCGAAGCCTTTTATTTCGGTGACCATCATCCCTTTGATCCCGATGTCGGTTAACGCTTGTCGGACGTCTTCAAGCTTGAACGGCTTGATCGTCGCTATGATCAGTTTCATTGAAGTTCCTTTCACAAAGTCCGCTTGGTCTATGGCAACAAGAAAAATTGAAACGACGGGTTTTAGAACGAAAAAACGCGGTGAACTGGGGGAATATTCAAAAATTGTGCATAAAAATTGCGCAAAAAGGTTAATATGATTAAAAATTAATCGATATATACGCGGCGTGACCCCATATTTTCCCCTAAACAATCCTGCAGATTCTCGGTAAGTTGGTAAAAAAGGCTGAGCAGGGCCAATGGCAGAAAAACGAAAAACACCCCGCCTTGTCGCGGATCGGCGTCATACTTCGGCGCCGCCTAAGAAAAAGAAAACCGCACCCGCGTCGCGGCGCAAACCGGCTGCGCGCTCCAAACCTACGGGTGGGTTTTTGACTCGATTGATGAAATCAATTTTTGGGGCGCTGTGGCGGATTGTGTGGGGTCTGTTTTGGCGTGGCAGTTTGATCATGGGGCTGATCCTTGCGGGGGCGGTGGCCTATCTGATGTCGACCATGCCCCCTGTCGAACAGATGTTGGATGGCCGCGCCCGCGGATCGGTAACCTTGACGGACCGGTATGGCGACGTGTTCGCATGGCGGGGCGACCAATTCGGCGGCATGGTGACCGCAGATACAGTTTCGCCCCATCTCAAGAACGCGATCATCGCCACCGAAGATAAACGGTTCTACAGCCATTTCGGCGTGAGCCTGCGCGGCATCGCCAGCGCAATCCGCATCAACCTACGCGAAGGACGCGGGGCGCTGTCGGGTCATGGTGGATCGACGATCACGCAGCAAACGGCGAAACTTTTGTGTCTAGGAACCCCCTATGACCCGAAAGCATGGAAGACCGAAGCCGATTATGAGGCCGATTGCCGACAAGGGTCGCTTTGGCGCAAGGTCAAGGAAGCCACCTATGCCATCGCGATGGAAGCGAAGTACACCAAAGACGAAATTCTAACGATCTATCTCAACCGCGCCTTCTTGGGCGCAGGTGCACGTGGGTTCGAAGCGGCGGCGCAGCGCTATTTTGGCCATTCCGCGGCCGATGTTACACCGCCCGAGGCGGCGATGTTGGCGGGCCTTTTGGTGGCCCCCACACGGTATGCGCCCACAAACGATCTTTCGCGCTCACAAGAGCGCGCGCGTGTGATCATCGGTTTGATGGAAGAACAAGGCTATATCAGCACCACCACAGCGCAACTTGCCCGCGACAACCCCGCCGAATTATCCGAAGCCGCAGAAGCCAAAGCAGGTGGATATTTCGCCGATTGGGTGATGCAGTCGGGGCCAGAATATTTCACCAAAAACACAACCGAAGATGTGATCATCGGAACCACGCTTGATCAACGGATTCAAAAATCCGCAGAAGAAGCCCTGCAATTCATCTTTGCCGAAAAGGTCAAAGAGGGGTCCAAAGCCCAAGCAGCCATCGTTGTCATGTCCGCAGATGGTGCGGTCCGCGCGATGGTGGGGGGGCGTAAAACCAAAGTTGCAGGCGCGTTCAACCGCGCGACACAGGCCCTGCGGCAGACCGGATCCAGCTTCAAGCCATTCGTTTATGCGACCGCGTTGGAATTGGGCTATTCCCCGATGGATACGGTCGAAGATGCGCCCTATACGATCAATATTCCGGGATCGGGGCCTTGGTCACCGCGCAATTATACCAAAGAATTTCGCGGAACGGTCACTTTGACCGACGCGTTGGCCAATTCCCTTAACATCCCTGCGGTGAAAATCTCAGAAGCGGTCGGTCGCGACAATGTACGCAAGGTTGCGACGGATTTCGGCATCGCCTCTGATCTGGCGGTGGGGCCTGCGATTGCGCTTGGCGTGTCGGAATCCACCCTGATTGAAATGGTGGGGGCCTATGCGGGCATTTTGAACGGTGGATCGTCGGTCACACCCTATGGCTTGGTCGATCTGCGGTTATTGGGCGATGACGTCCCGTTGATGGGCACTGCCGGCGGCATTGGGGAACGGGTTATCCGCAAAGAAGCGGCCGAGCAGTTGATCTATATGATGAACAAAGTCGTGACCGAAGGATCGGGGCAGCGCGCCCAAATTCCAGGTTGGGAAATCGCAGGGAAAACGGGCACGACCCAAGCCGCCCGCGATGCGTGGTTTATTGGTTTTACCGCTGATTATGTCACGGGCGTTTGGATGGGCTATGACGACAACACGCCATTGCGCGGGGTAACGGGGGGTGGATTGCCGGCCGAGATCTGGCACGAAACAATGCTGCGCGTGACCGAAGGGATGACGCCAACACCGTTGCCAATGGCGCGGAACGTGGCCCCTGTGTCAACGCCCGTGTCAAATGGAGCCCCTGCGCCACAAGCGCCAAGCACGGATGGGTTCATCACCAACCTGCTGCAGCAGCTTTTGGGCGGGTGATTAACCCGCCTTTGCCAAATCAGCGATCATATTGTCGATGTTTCCACGGTTTTTATCCAGCAACGCGCCAATTTCGGTGCGTTCGGACAAAAGCAAATTGATGCCTTCGATAAACATGTTGAAGAACAACAATTCGCCTGATCCCTCAGATACCAAGAACAACACTTCAAACGGCGCTTCGCCATTCAGCTTTGCGGTCGTGCTGATTTCATAGTATTTCTTGACGGGTTTTGATCCGTTGACTTCGATCTTGCCGCCCACAAATTTGCGGAATTGTTTGCCGTATTTGCGCGCCATATAGCCCGAAAACTCTTTTGTATAGCGGCTGAGTTGCGCGTCTGATGCGCGGCGTGAATCTGTTCCCATCGCATAGCGCGCAATCGTGCTGACATCTGCATAACGGGTAAACACCCGTTCGAATTCACGGATCATCGCGCTTTCTGATTTGCCAGATGCAATAATCGCGTTAATTTCACCAACCAGTTGTATTACCAGTTCTTCGGCTTGTTTGTTTGATGCGGCCAAAACCGGTGCGATGCAGAATGATGTAGCTGCCATCGCGCCAAGAATAGCACGCCGTGTAATATTACTTTTCGCCATATAATTCCTCAAACTGATCGTCTGATTGGGTCTCTTTAATCCCTAAAGTATATCGCCGATTCTGGAGGTAATACAACCGGGCCTGCGCATAACTGTCGGCACTGTTGTAAACGCCTTCGATCATGTCATTGTACTGAGCACGGCTTGATAAGCCTGCGCCAATTGATGCCGATTGAACCGCTTGACGTTCATTCGCGCCAAGCAACGGACCGATGGGATCCAAGGCGAAATCAACGATTTTACCAACTGCGTCCCGCTGTGTTGACGGTCCAAGCAGCAACAGTTCGACATAGGGTCCCTCTGTTGCGCCCCAACGCGCCATTGTTTCCCCGAAATCTGTCCCACGTGGTCGCGCGCCATTCGCGCTTGCGACATCAAACAGGCCGCCAAGCCCAAAGACGGTATTTAGGATAAACGCGTTGCCTGAATACATCGCCTCGCCCAAATTCCCCTGCAGCAGATAGTTCACCATATCTGCGGGATAGGATAGGTTTGTCGCAAAGTTGGAAATGCCCTTTTCCAACGGATCGGGCATGATGTTTGCGTATTCTTGCGCGATGGGCTTTAGCGCGACTTTATCAACCGCCTTGTTAAACGCATGCGCCTCGCGGTTCGTGCGTTCGTAAGGGTCATTTATCGCTGTGTCTTGGGGCGTCGAGCAACCCGCGATCAAAGACGATGCGATAAGGGCCAATAAATGTTTGAATGTCGTCATAGCAATAACATATTTTCCGCATGTTTAGGTTTGTGAAATAATATCGGCGTAGACAGGTTAAAACCGCGTTTCATAGAATGCTTGCATCCTGTGACCATTTTGCGACATATAACAAGAGCAGGTATCAATGATATACTATGTAATAGATTACTCAAGGGTTTGCGGGACAGTTAATTGATAATCGCTTTAAACAACGTGGATTAGATGAATTGCGCGCCATTCGGCGTGAAAGTCGGATGTATTATTGGGCCGTCGCGGTCTTTAGCTTTTTTGTGAATTTGCTGATGCTGACGGGGCCCTTTTATATGTTGCAAGTGTATGATCGCGTTCTGGGCAGCCGATCCGAGGCGACATTGATCGCCCTGACCTTGCTGGTTATTTTCCTGTACGCAATGATGGGGCTTCTTGATTTCGTCCGAGGCCGGATCATGGGCCGTGTCGGTGCGCGCTTCCAAGCGCGTCTGGACCGGCGCGTTTTCGAAGCGGTGGTACGCAGGTCTGCCATTGGCGCAAACGATCACGCCGCAACGGGGCTGCGCGATCTTGAATCTGTTCAAAAGCTGATCACCTCGCCGGTGTTGATGGCGGGCTTTGACATTCCTTGGACGCCAGTGTTTTTGTTTGGCATCGCGATTTTCCACCCGTGGTTGGCCA
>RGAJ01000075.1 GCA_009920225.1 Paracoccaceae bacterium | reverse complement strand
GGGAATAAGGCGGAAGAATCGGGGAACATGATGCAGCTGCTGAGCATTACGAAGAAATATCATGTATCAAAACCATTAGAATCGTCTGATGTCGCCGAATTAAAGCGCATGGGATTCGCGAGAATCATTTGTAACCTGCCCGACGGCGAAATTTCTGGCGTGACGCAAAGCCGTGAAATCGCAGCCGCTTGTGCCGAAGCAGGGATTGATTTTGAATATATTCCCGTTTCGGTCACCAAGATCACCCCCGAACTGGTGCTGCAGCACACTCAGGCTGTTATTTCGATGCAAGGGAATGTATTGGCCTATTGTGCGACGGGGCGCAGATGCACAATGATGTGGGCCTTTGAGTTTGCCGACAAACACCCCATTGATCATATAATGTCTGTTGCGCGGTCGGTTGACTTTGATTTGTCAAAGATGACGCAAAAGTTGGAACAGTTTACACCGCTGCCCTCTGGGGTGCGCTTTTAAATCACGTTTTCATAGAAAACCTTTGGATGTAGGCTGGTTCAAAACGGAGCCTGACATGCGCATCACATTTACAACCCTTATTGCCACTGCTTTTCTTGCACCTGCTGCGTTGGCAGACACGGTCATCACATATACGGCCGACGATATCACATATGACGATCTGATGTTCGGGTTAGAAAACGCGATCATCGACGAAGGATTGGTGATTTCCGAACATAATCATGTGGGTGACATGCTGGAACGGACCAAGGCAGACGTCGGATCGGACGTTACTATATATGTGCATGCAGATGTCTTTGGGTTTTGTTCGGCAGAGCTGTCACGCAAAGCGATGGAAGAAGACCCCTTGAACATCCGCTATTGCCCCTATCGTTTATTCACATATCAAACTGTCGAAGACGGACCCGTCCTGATTGGATACGACTCATTGCCAGAGACCAAAGTCATGCAGGATGTGCAGGCGCTGTTGGACCGTCTTGCCAAAGCTGCGATTGGGATCGAAGAATAATGTCCCTTAGGGGATGATGTGCAACCATCCCCACACGGTCAGGATCGAGGTCGCCGTGCTGAACAATACCCCGCTTGCCGCGACGCGTTTGGCACGGTTGTACATATTGGCAAAGACATAGGTATTGATTCCCGGGGCCATCGCACTGGTCAAAACGGCCGAACGGAAGGGTGCCGCCGACAGATCCAAAGACGACCCAATCATCCAAACAAGGCTTGGGTGCACAATCAACGTCACTGCCACCACCATGATAATCGGGCGCATGTCACCTTCGGGGCGGTATTGATACAAGACCCCGCCCATCGCGAAGAGGGCCGTTGGCAAAGCCACCCGCGCCATCATCGCCAAAGCATCACTGGCCACGGTGGGCAATGTCATCCCAGAGATATTCACGACAAGCCCCAAGAGAATAGCAATCAAAAGCGCGTTGTTAAACATCGCCTTCAGAATCGTTTTCACCAAACTCCACGACAGCGGGCCCGGATTGCGGGCAATTTCCATAGCGGTGATGCCCACCCCATAACAAAATGGGGCATGAAGCGCGACGATGGCAAAATTTGATGCCAGGGCTGCGGCACCATAGGCACGTTCAGTAATTGCCAATCCCAACATCACGGAATTGGAAAACAAACAACAAAACCCGATTGCTACGCTGTCTTGCCAATCACGTTTGAACCCAAAACGCGCACCAAACATGCCAAGCAAGAAACAACAAAAAGCGCCTGTATAAAAGCTGGTCAACAATCGCCAATCAAAGGATTGCTGCAGATCGAGCGTCGAGAGTGCTTTGAACAATAGGCACGGGATCGCGATATTTTGGGTAAATTTCATCAACCCATCAACGCCCGCAGTCGAAAACCATCCCCGCCAAACAGCGAGATATCCAAAACCGATCACCAAAAAGACAGGCAGAATGACATCAAGGAGCGCTTGCATCATTCACCCCCTGTATCAAACCGAATACGACAGCTGCATCCCATCATAGGCGGGATAGATGTGATCGTCGGTTTCGGCCAGAACTGTGGCATAGTCCAGATCAACATGCATGTTGGTCAAAACACCGCGCGCGACACCGGCGCGGTTGATCCACTCTAACGTTTGATCCAAATGCGAATGCGTTGGATGTGGGGTCCGGCGCAAGGCGTCAACGACCCAACACTCTGCCCCTTGCACGATCTGCCACGCCGCGTCGTTCATGGCGGATACGTCAGGCAAATATACCAAATCACCGCACCGAAATCCAAGCGCGTCAATCGTGCCATGTTCCACGGAAAACGGCGTCAGGTCGATTGCGCCCCCTGCCCCATCAATCGAAAACGCGGAGGTGATCAGGTTTAAATCCAAAATCGGCGGATAGGACGACCCTTTGGGTTGGACAAAGGCATAGCCAAACCGATCCATCAACGCGTTGCACGTGTCTTGGTCTGCATAGACAGGCAAGCGTTGGCGCATGTTAAAGACGATCATGCGAAGATCATCCAATCCGTGGACATGATCCGCATGCGCATGGGTATAGACGACAGCATCCAATTCACCGATGCCCGCGCGCAAAAGCTGTTGGCGCATGTCGGGGCTGGTATCGATCAAAACGCGGGTTGTCCCCGCATCAGAGAACCGTTCAATTAACAACGAACATCTGGTGCGATTGTTTTTGGGGTTATTCGGATCGCAATCCCCCCAATGCCCGCCCAATCTGGGAACCCCACCCGAGGATCCGCAGCCCAATATGGTAAATCGCAACGTGGCAGACATGATGTTCCTTAGGATAAGACCGCTTTGGAAAACAGCCGATCAAAGTTTTGTTCAAGTTGGATCGCAAACGCGTCAATGTCCAGACCAAATACCTCGGCACCTTTTTGTGCGGTGAACATTGAATAGGCAGGTTCATTGCGTTTTCCCCTGTGGGGGGGCGGCGCCAAATAGGGGCTATCGGTTTCAACCAAAATGCGGTCAATCGGGGCCATCGCGAAAATGTCACGCAAATCACTGCTTTTGGGAAATGCCGTGATCCCAGACATCGACAAATAGAAACCCAAATCCAATGTGGCCTTGGCCAACTCGGCCGATGATGAAAAACAATGCATCACACAGCCAAATTCTTTGTTCCTGTGCTCAGCGCTTAGAATATCAGCCATGTCCGCATCCGCATCGCGCGCATGGATGATCAACGGCAACCCTGTTTCCTGAGCCGCGTGGATATGCGTAACAAGGGATTGTTTTTGCACCGCGGCGCTCTCCGCGGTGTAGTGATAATCCAACCCCGTTTCGCCAATCCCCACAAATTTCGGATGTTGGGACAGTTTGACCAATTCATCCACTGATGTCATGGGTTCGGACGCCACGCTCATCGGGTGGACGCCTGCAGCATAAAAGACGGGTGCATAGGTTTCCGCGATTTTGCGGACTGCGGGCTCATTTCGCAACCGCGTGCAGATGGTGACCATACGGTGCACCCCTGCGGCAACGGCGCGCTCAACAACCGCGTCGCGTTCTTCGTCAAAATCAGGAAAGTCCAGATGGCAGTGGCTATCTGTAATTACGGTCATAGCTCTATCCTTGGTCGGTGATCACGCGCGCTGCGCGCAGTGTTCGATCTTGAATACCGTATCTAGGATCAACGTCACAGGGTCAAGGTTGACTGCACGCCCATGACGCAAACGGGACAAGATGTCCTGATGCGCCTCGGCCCATCGCAACGCTTGCATGGGCGTTGCACACAGGCCTCGAAATACATCAGCCTCGGTTGAGGTGACGGGCATCGCGGGCGGCACACCCGTTGCCCCAGTTTTGGCAAGGCGCGTCAAAAGCAGGTCGAGCATCAAAATCATGACGTCAAATTCCTCGGACGCCCCTTTGCCCGCAAAGCTTTCGGCAAAGGATATTGCATTTTGGCGATGAATGCGGGGGGCTTCGGCGATCAAGGACAACAGAGCGCGATACATTTTCACCCCGCCGAGCTGCGACAATCGAATGGCCTCGCCAACTGATCCTGCGGATAGAGCGGCCAAGGCGGCCGGATCGTCATCGCCGTGCTGCCCAAACCCCGCCTGCTCCATCGCCCCCGCCACATCGGCGCGGTCCAATAGGTTCAAGCGCAGCGTTCGGCAGCGCGACCGAATGGTCGGCAACAATCGCGACGGCTGGTGGCTGATCAAGAAAAGAGTGGTCCGCGCAGGCGGTTCTTCTAACACTTTCAACAAAGCATTGGCGGCGTTCACGTTCATATCGTCTGCGGCATCAACAATAACGACGCGTCGCCCGCCATCGGTCGCGCTGAGCGCGAAAAAATGTTTCAACTTGCGCACGTCTTCAACTGCGATGACCGACTTGAACCGCTTGCGCTTGTCATCATATTCGCGACGAATAACGCACAACCCGCCTTCGGATCCTGCCATGATGCGCCGAACAATCGGATTTTCAGGATCGCTATCCAAAGTGGATGGCGCGATTGGGTCACCAAACAGTCCACCACCCTCTTCAACGGGCTGCGACAACAGAAACTTGGCCAACCGCCACGCAAGCGTCGCCTTGCCAATCCCTTTGGGGCCAGTGATCAGCCACCCGTGATGAAAGCGTTTCGAATTAAACGCATCCAGAAATTCTTGTTCTGCATCGGCCTGCCCCCACAGCCGAACCGTTTCACGCGGATGGGGTGCACCATCGATTTGGTCAGAAACGGGAACATCATCCATCATGGCAATAACGGTGTGATCGCTGCAATAACATCGCTTTGCACTGCATCGATGCCTTGCATCCCATTGATCACGCAAAAGCGCGTGTCAAATTCGCGCGACAGTGCCAAGAACCCGTCGCGCATCTGTTGTTGAAGCGATATCCCAAAGTCTTCGAACCGCTCTTCGACACTGTTGCGCGATTTGGCACGGGCCAAACCGACGGTCGGATCCATATCGATCAAAATTGTGCGATCTGGATCCCGTGGGATCATGAGTGTGTGAAGCTGATCCACAACAGCACGTAAATCGCCACGGCTGAGCCCTTGGTACATGCGCGTTGAATCCGCAAAGCGATCGCAAATCACGATTTTGCCATCGGCCAATGCCGGTAAAATCGTGCGTTCCATGTGATCGCGCCGCGCCGCGGTGAATAACAGAATTTCAGTTTCTGCGGACCACCGATCTGGATCCCCTTGCAACACAAGAGCACGGATTTCTTCTGCGCCGGCCGAACCACCCGGTTCACGGGTCAAGACGACATCACGCCCTTGCGCGCGCAGATGATCCGCCAACAGGCGGGCTTGGGTTGATTTTCCAGACCCGTCAATACCTTCGAAACTGAGAAACAGGCCTTTGATCAAAACGCGCCCTCTGGCCCAGTACCAAGTGTTTGGATCAGCGATTTCGCCGCAGTCGTAAGCCGCGTGATCACGCCCCCCATTTCCACAGTTTGATCCGCAACCAATGGGATTGAGCGCGGCGCCAAACCATCCACGGTGATAATCAATTGCGCAACTTCGCGACCTTGCTCAAGCGGCGCTGCAAGGGGACCATCGTATTCAACAGAAAAGGTCACACCATTCTCGGACAAAATCGGAACCAATGCGCTTGCATCTTGGGTCAGTCGCAGACCAACAGTCTTGGACGCGCCATTCCAAACCGGCGCTTGCGCGATGACATCCCCCGCCGATCCATAGGTTTTCACGGCAAATTGGCGAAAGGCCCAATTTACAACGGCCTCTGACTCATCGGCGCGTTGCTGCATGGTGTCCAATCCAGACAAAACAAATATGACGCGGCGACCGTCTTGCAGCGCGGACCCGACCAAGCCATATCCAGCCTCTTGCGTATGACCGGTCTTTAACCCGTCAGCCCCGATATCCAACCCAAGCAAAGGATTGCGGTTGCGCGTGTTCGCAGGCGCACGCCCATCAAATTTGAATTCACGCGCGCTAAACATCGGATAAAACTCTGGGAAATCCGTGATCAATCGATCCGCAAGCGTTGCAAGATCGCGCATCGTCATAAGATGCCCCGCAGCCGGCCACCCATTTGAATTAACGAATGTTGATTTCGTCAACCCAATTTGGCGCGCGCGCTGTGTCATCAACTTGGCAAATCCTGCTTCTGTTCCATCAGGCGACAGCGCTTCGGCGATCACGGCACAGGCATCATTTCCAGACAACACAATGATGCCCATCAACAGATCTTCGACGCTGACGCGATCCGTCGTATCCAAAAACATGGTCGAGCCGCCATAAGCCGCCGCATGTTCAGACACAGGTAGCTTTTCATCCAATCGCAACTGACCCGATTTGATGAAATCAAAGGCCATATATAATGTCATCAGCTTGGACATGGATGCAGGTGGCAAAAGCCGATCAGCATCCTTTTCCATCAAAACCGTCGAGGTCGATTGATCATAGATCACGGCCGCACGCGCCCGCGTTTCAAACGCCTGCGACGGAGCCCCGATCAGACAGGCGGCCGCCCAAAGGACCCCAAAACCAAGGTGCCGAAGATTAGCCCGAAACTGCATAAGCATCGCTAAACCCTGCCTTTTGTACTTTGTCTTTTAGCGATTTCAGGTCTGACGCGCTTTGCGCAGGCCCCACAATGACACGCCAGAATGTTTTACCGTTCAACGTCATTTCTTTGATCAACGGAATAATCCCGCGCTGACGCATCGATTGCGCGGTATTTTTTGCGTTTTGTTCAACACTGAAAATACCGATTTGTATATATGGCTTTGACAAGGATGACGTCGATGCGGGCGCTTTGGTGACAGATGCTGAAGGCTTTTCAGGTGCAACCATCGGCGTCGCCTCGATCGCTGCAGCCGCCGTTTCAACAACGGGGTCAAGGGGCGCTTCGCTCACCTCTGTTGGTTTTTCAACTGCGTCCGCCTCGGGCGCGGCTGAGACAGTCTCACGGCGCAAGGCGGTGACAGAGACATTTGTCGGCTGCCCTGCCAAGATGCCCAAAGCATCCGCAGCATCTGATGACAGCTGTAATCGCGGCCCTGCATTTTCACGCTCCCGCCTGAACAAGGCGCCAATCACGAATTTACCGTTGTTTTTATTGCGAATAATCACGCGCTCTGGATCTTTGACATCAGGATGCGCAACCCAAATACCGCCCAAAGATGGACGTCCATCCCAAAGCCCGGCTTCGGACACATCGAACACATCTGGGGCTTCTACATCACGCTCGACCACTTCCACCGATGTCGCGACAGGGGTGCCCGAACCCGCACCGCCCATTCCAGTGGGTCCACAGCCTGACACCCCCATCAAAACCGCGATTGATGAAATTATGAAACCCTGTCTAAAAATTGCAGGTTTACCCATTGCCATGTTACACCCCTACGCTGCTCTTTTTGGTGCAAATCATGTCAATTTGCACATTTTTCAATGACATTAACCCGTAACCGGCCCTGTGAAAAGAAAGAACAATCACATTCGGCGAAATCTTTCCGATATTTAGGGGTTTTAGAATCAATTTCTCTCTATTAAAGGGAGGGTGTCGGAGGAGTGGCAGAGTGGTTGAATGCACCGGTCTTGAAAACCGACGTAGGTGAAAGTCTACCGTGGG
>RGAJ01000074.1 GCA_009920225.1 Paracoccaceae bacterium | reverse complement strand
TTGGGATTTTTCCGAACTTGTCACCACGATGCCCGACGGAATATGCGTGATCCGAACGGCCGAATCCGTGGTGTTGACGTGCTGACCGCCCGCCCCTGATGAGCGCATGGTATCAATGCGAATGTCGTTTGCGTCTATATGAATGTCGACATCTTCGGCCTCAGGCAAAACCGCCACCGTCGCGGCAGAGGTGTGGATGCGCCCCCCGCTTTCGGTTTCAGGAACCCGTTGGACCCGATGCACACCTGATTCATATTTCATACGCGCAAAAACGCCATCGCCTTTGATATGGGCGACGACCTCTTTGATGCCACCGATTTCGGTGGCTTGTTCTTCGATAATGTCAAACCCCCAACCACGCGCTTCGGCGTATCGTTGGTACATGCGCAACAAATCCCCTGCAAACAGTGCCGCCTCTTCGCCACCGGTACCGGGGCGGATTTCCAACATGGCAGGACGCGCATCGGCGGCATCCTTGGGCAACAGAGCCAATTGCAATGCATGTTCGACCTCAGGGATCCGCGCCTTGAGGCGGGGCAATTCATCTTCGGCCAATTCACGCATATCAGGATCGGACAGCATCACCTTGGCTTCGTCCATATCCGAGAGAAGCGTTTTATATTCCACGATCTGTTCGACGACGGGCTTTAATTCTGAATATTCACGCGCCAAACGCGCGATTTCATCGCCCGCAGCGCCAGCGTTCATCTGCGCTTCTAAAAATTCGAAACGCTGTGCAATTTGTTCAAGTCTATCAAAAGGTACCATGCCGCTACCTTTACCATTGCAAGGATTTGGTCAAGTCAAAAACACCTAGTTTAGCTGCGCAATCCAGCGATCCAACCGGTTGGCATTCACCCCCAAATCGGATTTGCCAAACCACAACCGTGAATAGATCTGGATCCCGTTTTGCGCGGATTGCACCGTCACATAATCGGGATAGCCCATCCACCGCGTCCGCACGACATAGGTCACATGCCCATCCTCTGACTGACCTGCGATTTGTGTGCTGCGCGGTTCGGATTGAATGATCTGATCCAGCTTTTGCATCAACGTACCCGGATCACCTGCAACAAAACGTTCCGCGCCGCCGGCATAGGTCGCATTTTCGGTCACAAAGATCGGAACGTGCCACTGCGTCGGATCGCTGGGCGCATGACGGATATAGGCCATGACCCCCAAAACGAGAATTGCAAGAAACCAAAATGTCATTGATTTCATACCTTGCCCCGACGTGTCCATGCCCATAGACAAATCAATTCCATCGCAACATGTGCGCCGGCCACGGCTGTTGCACCCGTTGTATCAAAGGGGGGCGAGACTTCGACGATATCACCGCCCAACATATTGATCCCTGCGATATCGCGCAGAATGATCGCCGCCTGTCCTGTTGTCAGACCACCCCACACAGGCGTGCCTGTCCCCGGTGCAAAGGCAGGATCCAGACAATCAATGTCAAAGCTGACATAGGTCGGACGATCCCCGAGGATTGATTTGATCTTTTGCGCAACGGCGGCGGGGCCTGTTTCATGGACTTCACGCGCGTCGATGATATTCATGCCCATTGTGTCATCATTATGGGTCCGAATGCCGACCTGAACCGACGTGGCTGGGTCAATCAAACCCAATTTGATCGCTTTGTAAAACATTGTGCCATGGTCAATACGGTCAAAATCATCATCGATCCATGTATCAGAATGCGCGTCAAAATGCAGCAAAGACAACGGCTTGCCAAATTTTTCAGCATAAGCGCGCAGGATTGGAAAGCTGATGTAATGATCCCCACCCAAGGTCACCGTGCCCACGCCCTGATCCAGAATACCTGCAATATGTTTGGTCAATGTTTCGGGAAATTCGGAGACCTTGGCATAGTCAAACGCCAGATCACCGTAATCGACGACCGCGAATTCCGACAGCGGATCAAAGCCCCAACCATAGGGCGGATCATAGGGTTGCAATGTCGATGCCTCGCGGATCGCGCGCGGACCCAGACGTGTTCCCGTCCGATTTGTGACCGCCTGATCAAAGGGCACGCCGGTGATGGCCAAATCGACCCCAGTCAGGTCTTTGGTGTATTTACGGCGCAGAAATGATGGCGCACCGCCAAAGGCATTTTCGAACGTCAAGCCGCGCAGATCCGTGCGGGTGAAGGCTTGATCGATTTGTGTTTTTGCATCTTCTAGTGCCATGGCGTGTTTCCCTTACGCTTTCATTGGTTGCGCGTGTTCGACCAAGCGCACAAAGTAGGATGCACCAAAGACGGACGCATCATCGTTGAAATCATAGGCTGCGTTGTGCAACCCCGCTGCCTCACCAATGCCGAGATAGAGATAGGCGCCGGGCCTTTCTTCCAACATATACGAGAAATCTTCAGACCCCATTTCGGCGGCGGCATCTGCCTCAACCGCATCGGTGCCCGCCACGCTTCGGGCCACATCGACACAAAACGCGGTGTGATCAGGATCATTGATCGTCGGAGGATAACCATAGGTATAGGACAGATCGACCGTCACACCAAAGGTGGCCGCGACCCCATCGGCAATCGCCTGCATCCGTGCGCCGACCATTTTACGGACTTCGGGGTCAAAATAACGAATTGTACCGTTCAAATAGGCGGTTTCAGGAATGACGTTATCGGCGCTGCCCGTATGGATTTGGGTCAAGGACACCACCAATTTATCCATCGGGTTTAGGTTCCGTGACACAATGGTTTGGATTGCCTGCGCAACCGACACCGCCGCCATGACAGGATCGGCCGTGTCTTGGGGGCATGCTGCATGTCCGCCCGTGCCAGTGATGTTGAAATGAAATGAATCCTCACCCGCCATCAACGGACCGGGGCGCGTCATAAAGTGACCCAATTCCAGATTTGGCACGTTGTGGATCCCGTACACCCGTGAAATGTCGAAACGGTCCATCATGCCTTCTTCGACCATGACGCGCGCGCCGCCGCCATTTTCCTCGGCCGGCTGAAAGATCAGCGCGACGCGCCCCGAAAAATTGCGCGTTTCTGCCAGATATTTGGCCGCACCCAGCAACATGGTTGTATGCCCGTCGTGACCACAAGCGTGCATTTTTCCGTCCACCGTGCTGGTCCAATCAGCACCGGACGTTTCGTGAATGGGCAAGGCATCCATATCTGCCCGCAACCCGATGGTGCCGCCTGCCCCCGTCCCATTGATGATCGCAACAATGCCCGTTTTCGCAATGCCCGTGTGAATTTCATCGACGCCGATTTCGGTTAACCGATCCACCACAAATTTCGCGGTCTCATAGCATTCAAACCCAAGCTCGGGATGCATATGCAAATGCCGTCGCCACCCTGCCATATCGTCGGCATATGCGGCAATTCGATTAATAATGGGCATTTACTGGACTCCTGTCGTGCATCTTGTCAGTGTAGTATTTGACAGAAGATGAAGGGGCTTTGCAATGGGCTATGATGAAAATTTGATCAAAAATGAATCGGGTGGCATGCCCCGCCTGATCGAGATTATGCGCGCCCTGCGCGACCCCATTCACGGTTGCCCTTGGGACATCGAACAAGACTTTGCATCCATTGCGCCCTACACCATCGAAGAAGCCTATGAAGTGGCCGATGCAATTGAACGACGTGCATGGGATGAATTGAAATCCGAGCTTGGCGATTTGTTGCTGCAATCGGTGTATCATACCCAAATGGCATCTGAGGCAGGATTATTTGATTTTGACGATGTTGTGAACGCAATTTCAGATAAAATGGTGCATCGTCACCCCCACGTATTTGGTGATGAAAGCCGCGATAAATCGGCCGAACAACAAACGCAAGATTGGGAAAAGATCAAAGCCGCAGAACGTGCCGCCAAAGACCGCGCAGGCGTCTTGGATGACGTGGCGATCGGATTACCCGCCTTGATGCGGGCGCAAAAATTGCAAAAGCGTGCGGCACGTGTCGGCTTTGATTGGCCCGATATTTCAATGGTCGTTGACAAGATTGTCGAGGAATCGCGCGAATTGGCCGAGGCCCAAGGTTCGGGCGACCACGGTCACATGACCGAAGAATTCGGTGATCTTTTGTTTGTGATTGTTAATCTGGGTCGTCACCTGAACATCGATGCAGAAGAAGCCCTGCGCGCCGCCAATTCCAAATTCACACGTCGGTTCAGATATATAGAAGAACAACTTGCTGCAAAAAACAGTAGCCCCGCACAGTCGGATTTAGAGGAAATGGACGCGCTTTGGAATGCGGCAAAACGGATCGGTAAATAATCCGACTAAAACAATAAGGTATTGACCCGACAATTTTAGTCAGGTATCCAATCGCGCAGAAACCCATAAAGGACACGCATCATGTTCTCACTAAAATCGTTTTGTCAAATCTCCGCCCTCGCCCTAATCACGGCGACGTCGGCGCAGGCAGAGGACGTCAACATCTATTCCTATCGTCAACCTGATCTGCTGAAGCCGCTGACAGATGCGTTTACTGCTCAAACGGGAATAAATGTGAACGTCGCCTATATTGACAAAGGGTTGATCGAACGCATGAAGGCCGAAGGCCGCCGGTCCCCTGCCGATGTTGTGTTGACGGTGGATATCGCACTTTTGGCCGCGATTGTTGACGCCGACCTGACCCAAGCTGTCGCATCGGACACCTTGGCAAAGAACGTACCTGCGCAATACCGCGACCCGGACAACCATTGGTTTGGCCTCTCGAACCGTGCGCGCATTGCCTATGCCTCGAAAGAGCGCGTGGCAGACGGCGAACTGACCACTTACGAAGATCTGGTCGATCCCAAGTGGCGCGGGCGCATTTGCACACGCTCAGGCAAACACGACTATAACATCGCCCTCACCGCCGCGATGATCGCCCATTCTGGCGAAGCCGCCGCCAAAGAATGGTTGGCCGGCATCAAAGAAAACCTTGCCCGCAAACCCCAAGGCAATGATCGCGCTCAGGTCAAGGCTATTTGGGCGGGCGAATGCGATATTGCGATTGGAAACACCTATTACATGGGCCAAATGCTAAGCGATCCGGAACAAAAAGACTGGGCCGAGAGCGTTCGGATTATATTCCCTGAATTCGACGGACATGGCAGCCATGTCAATATTTCGGGTGTGGCGCTGGCCAAACATGCCCCAAACCCAGAAGCTGCATTAAAATTGATGGAATTTCTAACCTCGCCCGCGGCGCAAGAAATCTATGCACGCGCAAATTTTGAATATCCTATCGCCGAA
Source organism: Paracoccaceae bacterium (assembly GCA_009920225.1). Classification (GTDB taxonomy): domain Bacteria; phylum Pseudomonadota; class Alphaproteobacteria; order Rhodobacterales; family Rhodobacteraceae; genus CAJXSD01. The sequence goes on along the minus strand of RGAJ01000074.1, from coordinate 2,422 downwards.
GGAACAAAACCAAGCGATCTGGTCGCATCATGGGGAAGTTTTCGTGCCGATGAGATCAATTTGATGGAGGTTGCCAAACATCGCGCAGCCGCACTGCGCATCACAGAAGAAGTCGATTTCGACAATAAATAACACCCATGCCCCGTTCAAACCCAGCGATGAGAACGGGGCAAATCGCCCCTTGAACCTTTGGTCGATCCGTGGTTCTGATAAGGCAAGAGATGGGGGATTTTAACATGCCAGCGCGCAAAATCATCATTGATACAGATCCGGGACAAGACGATGCAGTGGCCATCCTTTTGGCGCTTGGCAGTCCAAAAGACATCGAGATTTTGGGCATCACAGCGGTTGCTGGCAATGTTCCCTTGGCCCTCACACAGAAAAATGCCCGCATGGTTTGTGAATTGGCAGGCCGACCAGATATCAAAGTCTATGCAGGATCAAAACATCCGCTTGCGCATCGATTGGTGACGGCGGAACACGTGCACGGCAAAACGGGGCTTGATGGCCCAACCCTGCCCGATCCGACAATGCCGCTTCAGGATCAGCATGCCGTCGATTTCATTATTGAAACGCTGCGCAACCATCCGGCGGGGACGGTCACGCTGTGTCCTTTGGGACCGCTGACAAATATCGCTTCGGCATTTAATCAAGCGCCCGACATTATTGAAAAAGTCCAAGAAATCGTTCTGATGGGCGGCGCCTATTTCGAAGTGGGCAACATCACACCAGCGGCAGAATTTAACATCTATGTCGATCCAGAAGCCGCCGAAATCGTATTCAAAGCGGGTGCGCCAATTACCGTGATGCCCTTGGACGTCACGCACAAGGCGTTGGTGACAAAATCCCGCAATGATGCATTTCGTGATTTGGGAACGCCCGTTGGGATCGCTGTCGCCGAAATGACCGATTTCTTTGAACGATTTGACAAAGAAAAATACGGAACTGCGGGCGCGCCGCTGCATGATCCAACGGTCATTGCATATCTGTTGAACCCCAAACTGTTTACGGGGCGCTTTATCAACGTGGAAATAGAAACCAAATCCACGCTCACCCGTGGGATGACCGTGGCGGATTGGTGGCGCGTGACCGACCGCGAACCGAATGCAATGTTCATGGGCGATATTGATGCAGACGGGTTTTTCGAACTGCTGACAAACCGCCTTGCGAACCTGTAGCGCGTTTCGCAGATGACCGTTTCAATCCCATTCGATAACACTTACGTGTCCTTACCCGATGGGTTTTATACGCGTCACACCGCCGATGCCGCATCCCACCCAGAGCTTTTGGCATTCAACACCCAGCTTGCCCAAGACTTGGGGATCACAGGGTATGATGATACCGAAGCCTTGGCGCAGATTTTTTCGGGCAACCTTGTGCCCGAGGGTGCCGCCCCATTGGCCCAAGCCTATGCAGGGCATCAATTCGGATCATTTAACCCACGGCTTGGCGATGGTCGCGCGCTGTTGTTGGGCGAAGTTGTCGCACAAGGACAGCGATTTGACATCCAGCTAAAAGGATCTGGCCGCACACCCTATTCCCGCGGGGGGGATGGTCGGGCGTGGTTGGGCCCTGTTTTGCGTGAATTCATCGTGTCCGAGGCGATGCATGCCCTTGGCATCCCCACAACGCGGGCCTTGGCGGCCGTGGCAACCGGCGACACGGTTTACAGGGAACGCGCATTGCCGGGCGCGATATTGACACGCGTTGCGACCAGTCACTTGCGCGTTGGAACGTTTGAATATTTCGCTGCACGTCGGGATTATGACAACCTTCGACGCTTGTATGACTATGCTGTTCAAAGACATTATCCAGAGGCAAAAGACCCAACAGCGTTTCTAACGCATGTGATTGATCGACAAATCGATCTTGTGTCGCGCTGGATGGGGATCGGTTTCATTCACGGGGTGATGAACACAGACAATTGCCACGTCGGCGGGATTACCATCGATTACGGTCCCTGCGCCTTTATGGACGGCTATTCAGCGCAACAGGTGTTTTCGTCAATCGACCAATACGGGCGTTATGCCTTTGGCGCGCAAGGCAATATTATCATGTGGAACATGGCGCAATTGGCGACATCCTTGGTGCCATTGATGCCTGACCAAGACGATGCCATTGACACATTTACCACCTTGATACATGCGATGCCGGATGCGTTTAATGCCGCTTGGCTGCGCGTCTTTGCTGCCAAAATCGGAATATCCAATCCGACAGAAACTGACCGCGCGATGATCGACGATTTATTATCTTTGATGGAACATGACCGCGCGGATTTCACAAATACATTCTTTGCGCTGCGCCTTGGATCTGCGCGCGATCAATTTATCAATCGCGACGCGTATGATGCATGGCATATACGGTGGCGCGACCGCATAAAAGACCTGTCCGATGCAAACGCCGTGATGGCACAGGCAAACCC
>RGAJ01000073.1 GCA_009920225.1 Paracoccaceae bacterium | reverse complement strand
GAAGCGCTGATCGAACGCGAAGGCGCGCACACGATTGCGGCATTCATCGGTGAGCCCGTTTTGGGAACGGGCGGTATCGTTCCACCGCCCGTGGGATATTGGGATGCGATCCAACCGATTTTGGAAAAGCATGACATTCTCTTGGTGGCCGACGAAGTTGTCACAGGTTTCGGCCGATTGGGGACAATGTTCGGATCGGAACACTATGGGCTCAAGCCCGATCTGATCACCATCGCCAAGGGTTTGACATCTGCCTATGCGCCCTTGTCAGGATCTATCGTCAGCAAAAAAATGTGGGCGGTTCTGGAACAAGGCACAGACGAATATGGTCCAATCGGGCATGGATGGACCTATTCCGCGCATCCGATCGGCGCGGCGGCAGGGGTTGCCAACCTTAAGGTCCTGGATGACCTCAAGCTGATGGAAAACGCGGGCCGCGTTGGTAAATACCTGAACGATCACATGCGCGATGCGATTGGGGATCACCCAAATGTCGGTGACATTCGCGGCGAAGGTATGTTGTGTGCCGTCGAATTCGTAGCGGATCGTGACACCCGCACCTTCTGTGATCCAAACGCAAAGGTTGGTCCGTCTGTTGCCGCGGCGCTCTTGGCGCAAGGGGTGATTGGTCGTGCAATGCCGCAAGGCGATATCTTGGGATTCGCGCCGCCATTTTGCCTTACCGAATCCGAGGCAGATGAAATCGTGGCCAAGACCAAACACGCAATTGGTCAAGTTTTCTAACAGATTTTTGCGGGAAAATTGCAACCTTGTCGGTTCGTTTCTTGATTATTTGTTGTGCAATAGTCTAAGTTTTGCGTCAAATTTCCTTTATTTGGCGGATTGACGCAAAATTTTATAAAAACGACGTAATATGGTTGCAGAGATGTTTTCATATGTGTTTAGAATAAACGTCAAAAGACCAATAAATAATACGGGGAGCCAGTTTTGGCACTAGATACGTCTAAGGACGCGTTCGTCAAATTCGATCGCGTACAAAAAAGTTACGATGGGGAAACGCTTGTCGTAAAAGACCTTAACCTTGAAATGCCCAAAGGCGAATTCCTAACCATGTTAGGCCCATCAGGGTCGGGTAAAACCACCTGTTTGATGATGCTGGCAGGCTTTGAAACCGCAACACATGGCGATATTTTGTTGGACGGCGTGTCCATTAACAACATCCCACCCCACAAACGCGGGATTGGTATGGTGTTCCAGAACTACGCGCTGTTCCCACACATGACGATTGCTGAAAATTTGTCTTTCCCTTTGGAAGTGCGCAAAATTGGCAAGTCAGATCGTGAAGCAAAGGTAAAGCGCGCGCTTGAGATGGTAGAGATGGGTGCCTTTGGTGGCCGTCGTCCTGCGCAATTGTCGGGTGGTCAGCAGCAGCGTGTGGCTTTGGCCCGTGCTTTGGTGTTTGAGCCCGAATTGGTTTTGATGGACGAACCGCTTGGCGCTTTGGACAAACAGCTGCGCGAAAAGATGCAGTTCGAAATCACCGATCTGGCGCACCGTTTGGGTATTACCGTGGTGTATGTGACCCACGACCAAACCGAAGCGTTGACAATGTCTGATCGTGTTGCGGTGTTTAACGATGGTCGCATCCAACAGCTTGCGCCACCGGATCAGCTTTATGAAGAACCTGAAAACAGCTTTGTTGCCCAGTTCATTGGGGAAAACAACACGCTTGAAGGTGTCATCAAAGAAATCAAAAATGGTCGTGCGTTGGTTCAATTGGACAGCGGCGATTTGATCGATTGTAAACCGGTGAACGTGTCCGAGCCCGGACAACGTACCCGCGTTTCAATCCGCCCAGAGCGGGTGGAATTCCACAAAGACCGCCTGAGCCCTGATGCGCATTTGCTCAAGGCGACGGTCAAAGAATTCATCTATATGGGTGACATTTTCCGCACACGTCTGAGCGTGGCAGGAAACGATGATTTTATCATCAAATCACGCAACGCGCCCGATCAGGTGCGTTTGCAGCCAGGGCAAGAGATTGAAATCGGTTGGTTGGCCGATGACTGCCGCGCTCTGGACGCTTAGGATTAAAATCGATCACACCCGAACAATTTTGGGTGTGATACTAAACGGGTTCGTAATCCTGCCCGAGAAACGAACCTACAATCAATCGGGTCACTTAGGGAGAATATAATGAAATTCACCAAAACACTTCTCGCAACTACTGCGTTGACTGTTGCTGCTGGTGCAGCGACCGCACAAGACATGACCGTTGTGTCATGGGGTGGTGCGTATTCCAAATCACAGCTGAAGGCATACCACGAGCCCTATTCTGCGAAAACTGGCATCAATATTATTAACGACGACAGCTCTGCAGAAGCAGTTGCGAAATTGCGCGCGATGAACGAAGCGGGCAACATCACATGGGATCTGGTCGACGTAGAAGCAGCTGACGCAATTCGTCTATGTGACGAAGGCTTGGCGATAGAAATCGATCATGATGCGATGCTTGCAGCAGCACCTGATGGAACTGGCGCGTCTGCAGACTTTGGTTCATCCATCGTTTCCTCATGCTTCATCCCACAAATCGTGTTCTCAACAACAGTTGGTTACCGTACAGACATGGTTGGCGCAGAAGCTCCAACATCTATCTGTGCGCTGTTCGACTTGGACAAGTACCCAGGCAAGCGTTCTTTGAACAAGCGTCCTTTGGCAAACGTCGAGTGGGCATTGCTGTGTGACGGCGTTGCAAAAGAAGACATCTATGATGTTTTGGCAACTCCAGAAGGACAAGATCGCGCATTGGCGAAACTAGACACCATCAAAGACCAAGTGGTCTGGTGGACAGCGGGCGCAGACACACCACAGTTGTTGGCAGATGGCGAAGTCGTCATGGGTTCCACATACAACGGTCGTTTGTTCTCAGCTATTGCTGAGCAAAATCAGCCAATTGGCATGCTTTGGGATGCGCAAATGCTAGATTTCGACGGTTGGATCGTACCAGCAGGTCTTCCAGAAGATCGTCAAAAAATGGTTATGGACTATCTGTTCTTTGCGACAGACACACAACGTTTGGCTGACCAAGCGGCGTATATCTCATACGGTCCAGCACGTGAGTCATCTGCGCCATTGGTTGGTAACCACGCAGATTTGGGTATCGCAATGGCACCACACATGCCAACAGACCCTGCAAACGCAACCAACGTATTCGTCACACAGTACGAATTCTGGGCTGACTACCGCGACGATATCGACGCGAAATTCCAAGCTTGGCTTGCAAAATAATTCCCGTTCTGGGGTAAAGGGGCGTGATTTCGCGCCCCTTTTTTAATCTGTTTCATACAGAAAATTGGAATACCGGGGGAAATATGACCGATACCAGCGCACACCAACCTATGATTGACGCTACCGGCGTGCCGTTAAAAAAATCGCTGGCGCGTTCATTGCGGCGCGAAAAAATACGGGCCTTGTTGTTAGTGTCGCCCTTGTTGTTGTTTGTCCTTCTTACGTTCATTTTCCCGATTGGATCAATGTTGTTCCGTTCGGTTGAGAATGACATCGTGTCAAATGTCTTGCCGCGAACAGTTGTCGAGTTGCAAAATTGGGACGCCAAGTCGGGCGAATTGCCAGACGAAGCCGTGTTTGCCGCGTTTGTTGCCGACTTTGTTGTCGCAGTAGAAGAAAAAAATCATACCCGTCTTGGGTCGCGATTGAACTACGAAAGCAGCGGTATGTCGTCCCTGTTTCGTAAATCAGGCCGCAAAGTGGCGGAGTGGAACCCCGAAACCGATGGTCCATTCAAAGACAAGCTGATCGCGGCCGACAAAAATTGGGGTAACGTCGAAACATGGGCAATCATCCAGACGCATTCGGGGAAATTCACCAACGGCTATTTCTTGAACGCAGTCGATATGCAGCGCACCCCGAATGGGATCGAGATGCAGCCCGAGAACAAGCAGATCCTGATCAAGCTGTTCCTGCGGACCGTAAAAATGTCGTTGATCATTACGGGCATGTGCATTTTGTTGGGGTATCCTGTGGCGTGGATCTTGGCGAATTTGCCAAACCGGTCGGCAAATATGCTGATGATTTTGGTCTTGTTGCCGTTTTGGACATCGCTGTTGGTTCGGACGTCTGCATGGAAGGTTATGCTTCAAAACCAAGGGGTTATTAACGATGTCCTTGTGTGGTTGGGCATGGTCGCAGATGATGCGCGGCTTGAGATCATCAATAACCAATTCGGCACGATCGTGGCGATGACGCATATCTTGCTGCCGTTCATGATTTTGCCAATGTATTCTGTGATGCAGACGATTCCACCGTCCTATCTGCGCGCGGCGAAATCATTGGGCGCGACGAACTGGACCGCGTTTTGGCGCGTCTATTTCCCACAGTCCGTACCGGGAATTGGGGCGGGTTCGATCTTGGTCTTTATCTTGGCGATTGGCTATTACATCACACCCGAAATCGTGGGCGGTACCGATGGCGTGTTTATTTCAAACCGTATTGCGTACCACATTTCATCCTCTCTGAACTGGGGTCTTGCCGCAGCTTTGGGTGCAATATTATTGGCGGTCGTTTTGGTTCTGTATTGGGCCTATGACAAAATCGTCGGCATCGACAACGTTAAACTGGGGTAAAGAACATGGCACTTGTGACACCTATTTCACGCAAACCTTTATCCCTTGTGTTGCCCGTCGTTGGTGCGATGGGGGCGTTCTTGGGGTTGTTCGTTGGGACATCTGCAGGGTCGGGTATGACGGGCGTTATTGCCGGCGCGGCAATCGTAATGGTTTTGGCGTTCATTTATACGCAAGTCTTGAAAAGCGAACCCTTGGCCAAATGGATCAGCCGTCTGGGCATGGCTGCCGCGGGCTTTGTCTTTGGCGGAGTTCCTGGTTTGATCTTAGGATTTTTGTTCGGTTGGCTGACCGCATGGTTTACATTTTGGATGTACGAAGGCCGATATCGCCGCCATCTGTTGCCCTATCTGACATCTGGCCAAGTGCTGTGGCACTATGCCTTCCGCGTTATTTGTGGTGCCATCTTTGTGTTTTTGATCACCCCGATTTTGGTGGTGATGCCCCTGTCGTTTAACGCGCAAGACTTCTTTACCTTTACGCCTGAGATGCTGCGCTTGGATCCAGATGGGTATTCATTGAAACACTATGCTGATTTCTTTGGGCTCCGGTCGGATTCAAATGGGGAATGGTTGCGGTCTTTCTGGAATTCGCTTTTGATTGCGCCGATTGCCACCATCTTGTCGGTATCGTTGGGAACGCTTGCCGCCATCGGTCTGAGTCAAAGCCATGTTCCTGCCAAACGTGCGATCATGGCGATTTTGATTTCGCCGATGATTGTGCCGCTGATCATTTCGGCAACTGGCATGTTCTTTTTCTATTCCTCAATGGGGAACTGGATGGAGGATACTCTGGGTCTGAACAAAGACCTCGTTGGATATATCAAGGTCGTATTGGCCCATGCCGTGTTGGGTATTCCGTTTGTGATCATCACTGTGACGGCCACATTGGTTGGGTTTGATCGGTCCTTGACGCGTGCGGCTGCCAACATGGGTGCGGATCCGGTCACCACGTTCTTTCGTGTGCAGATGCCATTGATTTTGCCGGGTGTGATATCGGGCGGTCTGTTCGCCTTTATCACGTCATTCGACGAGGTCGTGGTTGTTATGTTCATCGGTTCTGCCAGCCAAAAGACCCTGCCGTGGCAGATGTTCCTTGGTCTTCGCGAGCAGATCAGCCCAACCATTTTGGCGGTTGCGACGATTTTGGTGGCCTTGTCCATCGCCTTGTTGATCACATTGGAAATGCTACGCCGTCGATCAGAACGGTTGCGCGGTATGTCACCAAGCTAAGGCCAGGCCCGAAAACATAGGACAGTGATATGAAAACGGCACTCATTACCCACGCAGATTGTCTAAATCATATCACGCCTACGGGGCATCCTGAACAAGTTGCGCGTTTGACGCATGTGCTGCATGCGCTTGAACCGCTTGATTTGAACCGTGTGACGGCGCCAATGGCGGCAGATGATGATCTGCTGCGCATCCATCCAAAATCCCATATTGACGCGTTGCGCGATGCGTTACCTGTCGAAGACACGGTTGCGATTGATAGCGATACACATCTGTCCTCAGGATCGCTTGATGCGGCGTATCGTGCGGCGGGCGGGACGCTTCGCGCCGTGGATATGGTTTTGGGCGGCGAGGCTCCGAATGCCTTTGTTGCTGTGCGCCCTCCCGGACATCATGCCGAAACGGAAACTCCTATGGGGTTTTGTTTGTTTGGCAACGTGGCCTTGGGCGCGAAACATGCGTTGGACTATCACGGGTTGAAGCGCGTTGCGGTTTTGGATTTCGATGTGCATCACGGCAATGGCACCCAAGATTTGCTGTGGGATGAAAAACGTGCATTGACCATCACAAGCCAACAAATGCCGCTGTGGCCGGGCACAGGCAATGCCGATGAAACGGGCGCATATGACAATGTGATCAACGTGCCTTTGCCGCCCGAAAGCGATGGGGCACATATGCGCGCGGTCTATGCAGAAAAGGTTTTCCCAGCATTGCGCGCGTTTAAGCCCGATCTTATTTTGGTATCCGCAGGTTTTGACGCGCATCGCGCCGATCCACTGGCCCAGTTGAATTGGGACACCGAAGATTTCGCGTGGTTGGGGCGTGAAATCTGTGCACTGGCGCAAACAATCTGTCAGGGGCGGGTGGTATCCGTATTAGAAGGCGGTTATGATCTGTCTGCGCTTGCGGCGTCGGCCAAAGCGTTTGTTGAACAATTGTGCGAGGCAGCGAAATGACCGATTCCCCGATTGAAGAAATGACATTTGAACAAGCGATGTCCGAATTGGAACGCGTGGTCGGACAATTGGAACGCGGCGACGTGGCATTGGACGATTCGATTCGTCTATATGAACGCGGTGCCTTGTTGAAAAAGCGGTGCGAAACCAAGTTGAAAGAGGCCGAAGAAAAAGTCGCCGCAATCACCTTGGATGGCTCCGGCGCACCTGTTGGTTTAACACCTATCGACGGTCAATAATGTTCCGCGCCGATCTGGCATCCTGTGCCGATGCAGTTCAGGCCCATCTTGACACCTATCTTGTAGCTATGGGCGATACACATGTCGTGCAGGCTATGCGCTATACCTTGCAAGGCGGCAAACGGATGCGCGCGTTTTTGGTCATGGAAAGCGCACGTTTGTTCGACATATCCAATGCACAGTCCATTTGGCCTGCCGCCGGGATCCCCGTCATTGGGTGAGCTTTTGAACCAGGGAAAGAATAACCTGCATGCGCCGTGGCTGGGCATAACAGCATTTGCTATCTTGTCGCTCATGCTGTCGCTGTTGGTATTCATCGGCGAGGCTGTACGGGATGCCTTCGACCCAAGGAAAACTTTCCGATGAGCAAGATTCTGAAGGATTGATCATTCGTAGTTGTATGGTTTCCGGTCTTACCATCATTGTTAAAATGAAAATGCAGCAAATCGCGGTTTAGGATCTCGCATTTATTCTCTTTCATTTCGACTTTCAGCTTTATCAAATCCGGATGGTCTTCATCATCAGCAAAGGTGAGGATGATCCGGTTTTTCCAGAGATACCGGCTTAATTCAATTCCCTGAAGCTCTTTCGGGATCATGATCGCCATGAAACCCAGAATGAGGATGCCAGAAAAGATATATTCATGTTTTATCAGATTCATT
>RGAJ01000072.1 GCA_009920225.1 Paracoccaceae bacterium | reverse complement strand
AAACGGTTGTTGACTTGGGCGGTGGTCGGCGCGTTGAAACCGATCTGGTCAATCCTTCGGTCGGGATCGATCATGTTTTGCCGATTGGCACCCCTGTGACCAAAGGTCAAGCCGTGGTGCGTATTCATGCCGCGCGCATTGAAACAGCCCAGTCGGCCAAGGCCGCGGTCCTTTCGGCCTTGCGCATTTCAGAAACCGACATCACAGTTGGTGATATTGTGTTAAAAAGGATTTCATAAATGGTGCGTGTGTTTTTGGTCGTGATGGATAGTGTCGGAATAGGTGGCGCGCCGGATGCGGATGACTACTTCAATGGTGAAGTTCCCGATACGGGCGCAAATACTGTCGTGCATATCGCCGAGGCCTGCGCAAAGGGGCAGGCGGAACAAGGTCGTCACGGGCCAATTGATTTGCCTAACTTGATGTTGATGGGATTGGGCGATGCGATTGACCGTGCAAGCGGTCAGATTGCCCCAAACATTCCTTTGTCACGCGGCACCCAATGGGCCGCGGCGATCGAAACATCCAAGGGCAAAGATACCCCGTCGGGTCATTGGGAATTGGCGGGCGTTCCCGTTACGTGGGATTGGCACTATTTCCCGAAAACAGATCCTGTTTTTCCGCGAACTGTCCTTGATCGTGTGCGCCAGATAACAGGCTGCGCAGGCATTTTGGGAAATTGCCACGCCTCAGGCACTGCAATCATTGATGATCTCGGACAGGCGCATGTGGAAACGGGCTATCCCATATGCTACACATCGGTGGATAGCGTGTTTCAGATCGCTGCGCATGAGGAACATTTTGGGCTGGATCGCCTCTATCACCTGTGCGCAGAGCTTGCGCCAATGCTGCACGACATGCGCGTTGGGCGGGTGATTGCGCGCCCCTTTGTGGGGGATGCCACATCCGGTTGGACCCGCACGCCAAATCGCAAAGATTATGCGCTCTCGCCGCCGAAACCTGTTTTGACCCAATGGCTTCAAAACGCCGGGGTTGAGGTGCGCGCCATCGGGAAAATCGGTGATATTTTTTCAATGCACGGGATCGACAGTGTGGTCAAAGGTGCCGATACCGATTTGATGATCGCGCTGCATGATCATATCGCCACAGCCCCTGATAACAGCTTTACCTTTGCCAACTTTGTCGAATTCGACAGCCTCTATGGTCACCGTCGCGATGTCTCGGGCTATGCCCGTGCGCTGGAATGGTTTGATCGGGAAATCGGGGTCGCGGTGGAAAATTTGCGGGACGACGATATTTTGATCATCACCGCCGATCATGGCAATGATCCCACTTGGCATGGCACCGATCATACCCGCGAACAAGTGCCGGTTTTGATCACGGGCGGCCCGATGGTGGCCCGCCACCGCATCGGGTTTGCCGACGTGGCAGCATCAATCGCACAGGTATTTGGCGTGGAAAACCAAGGGGCAGGTGTCCCATTTTGGGTGTCCTGAACGGACCCACCCGTTCAGGCGCGCGGCCCACGGGAAAACAAAGATGAACGTGTGAAAAAGGGACTTTCTGCATGAAAAACCACCTAACGATTGTTGATCATCCTTTGGTGCAGCACAAATTGACGCTGATGCGCGACAAAACCACATCGACGGCAGGCTTTCGTCAGTTGCTGCGCGAGATCAGCCAATTTTTGGCCTATGAGGCAACGCGTGGTTTGCCGTTGACGCATACCGAAATTGAAACGCCACTGACCAGGATGCAGGCGCCAATTATCGATGGAAAGAAACTGGCGTTGATTTCTATTTTGCGCGCGGGGAATGGATTGCTTGATGGGGTTTTGGAATTGGTGCCCCAAGCGCGCGTGGGATTTGTCGGGCTCTATCGTGACGAAGAGACGCTTCAACCCGTGAAATATTACTTCAAAGTCCCCCACGGGTTAGAGGGTCGCCAAACCATCGTCGTCGATCCCATGCTGGCGACGGGCAATTCTTCGGTTGCTGCGATTGACATGATCAAAGACGCGGGCGCAAAAAATATCCTGTTTATGTGCCTCTTGGCCGCCCCCGAAGGCGTGGCACGGATGAAGGCCGCCCATCCCGATGTTCCGATTGTCACAGCGGCGCTTGACGATCATTTGAACGATAAAGGCTATATCGTTCCAGGCCTTGGGGATGCAGGGGATCGCATGTTTGGCACAAAATAGCCAAAGCACAAAATAAGCTATAGTTTGCTTTGACTAACCCATAGATTTAGTGCATTCTGACCAAAAATTCCGAGGATTATTTTGTGCAGTTTGGCAAAGTTCTAGCAATTTCAGTGATCTCCGCGCTGTGGACTGTACCCGCGTTTTCGCAAACATTGGATACTGTGTCGCAGCCCGCAGAACTGCCGCCCGCAGGGTTCACGGGAAGTTCGTTTGTAGACAGCCGAGGCTGCCGTGTTTTTCCGTGCAGGATTTGATGGGCGTGAACGTTGGGTTCCGCGGGTGTTGCGATCAAAAAAGCTGGTATGTGGGTTCAAGCCCAGTTTTGAAAAATCGCAAACGCGCTCAATTACGGCGGCGAATACGGCAGGGTCTTCTGCACCTGTGCAGATCACATTGGATGGGGCCGCGCCAACTGCGGTAACTGTGCCAACTGCACAGGCGGCGCCTACGATTGCCGCACCAACCGTTATCGGAACCCGCGTGGAACCTGCACAACCCATCATCATGGCAAGCACCAAAGTGGCGCCAGCCCCCCGTGTTGTGCCCGCAACCCGCGTCGTTGCCCCGCCCAAAAAAGTCGAGCTTGTTTTGCCGACAGGGCCCGAGGTCGTGCGCCACGCAACGGGGATCACCAAGATCCCCAGTGGATACAAAGCTGCATGGAGCGATGATCGGCTTAACCCAAAGCGCGGCATACCAACCGCGGCGGGTATCGCTGCGTCTGATCTGCGCTGGACGCGTACAGTTCCGCGCAAGTTGATCCAACGATCAACGGGATTGGATGTCACCGCACAGTTCACAAAACTGAACTATCCTTTCACCGATCTGAAACAACAGGCCCGTTTTATGGCGGCGCGCGATTCATATAAATTGGTGGTGCAGCCAGATGGCGCGGTGATCATGCGCCCCGTGGCTGACAGCGTCTCGAACGCAAAGCCCAAGATGCGGGTTTCAAGCAAAGGCGCATCCGCGCCACAAGCGTCAGGTCACGGCAGGTTTATCCAAGTCGGTGCATTTGGAAGCCCATCGAATTCCAACCGCACGCTGAGCAAAATTGCATCATTAGGGTTGCCTGCCGCACAGTCGAAAGTCACCCGTGGCGGGGCGAATTTGACGGTGGTGATGGCAGGTCCGTTCCATTCGGCGGGATCAGCGCAATCGGCGTTACAACAACTAAAACAATCCGGCTTTTCCGACGCTTATATCCGCTAGCTTATCCGCCGCATATGCCTTGCAAGCTGACCCATGCGGTGTCGCTTAGGCTAGGGCGCGGTGTGTCTGTGCGCAAAGCGTCCGCTTCGATCAAGGGTAGGGTGGTTTCCCCCGTGATATCCAACGCCTCTGCATAGGGTAACAGGCTGATATTTCTTTGCAAAAACGCGTCGATTACGGCGTCTGCTTCGGGGGCATCCGGCGTTTGGCTTAGACGTTCACGGGCATAATCGGCCAACGCATCGTCGTCAATTTCACCAGTGGTCAACAACCGAAAAGTTGCAAGTATTCCGGCCGAAGATAACACATCTTGCATCGGGTCAATCGTCGAGACGCGCGTTTTTTCCACTAACAAAAATCCCGCTACGACATCCGGGTCTTCGAAATCTTCGACCAGTCGGCGATCAATCAAAAAAATTCCACCGGGCAGGGCCGCAACATTTTGTACGCCTTGTGGCATAACGCGGATGGTTTCATTGGAATCTAGAATGCGCGATTGCAACGCCATTTGCGCGGGGTTTGCGATGGGGGAAAAACACTGCGCCCCTGTGTAAGGTGTCATCAGCTTGGCAATTTGAACACCAATTTCTGCGCGGGTCACCGCAGGCAAAACGCGCAGGGTGTAATCTCGCACCGCAAATGGCATCCACAGCAAAAGGATCAAAAAAACCGCCGACAAAACACCGACAAAGCTGACCGTACGCAGACGGCCGGGTTTGGGTCGTCGCCGTTCGATCACCGCGCAGATTTTGTCAATCGCATCAATCATGAATTGTTCGGATGCGTCGAGCTCGATGATTTCGTCACTGTCTCCATCGGGTGAGAAAATTGCAGGCATCGCGCCCGGATTTTGACGGCGCACCGCAGCAAGCGACCAATGCCCCAAGGGACGTTCTTGGCGATCTGTGATGATCAATGTCGCATCCCCAAGCGACAGGATCACCTCGCGCCGTTGGTCTTGGGCGCTTTCGCGCCAAAGTGCGGATGCTTCTATCCGATCATATTGTGTTAATGCGGTCATGCCTGTTGCCTAAAGATATATAAAGAACACTATACTGGCGCAGTGTTCTTCACAATCTTAGATCGCGATTATTTCAGCGTTTTGCGCAATTCGAATTTCTGAATTTTGCCGGTCGAAGTTTTTGGCAGCTCTTGGAAAATAATGGATTTCGGCGTTTTGAATCCCGCCAATTTTGTGCGTGCAAATGCGATCAGATCTGCTTCGGAAACGGTTTCGCCCTCTTTCAATTCGACAAAGGCACAGGGGACTTCGCCCCATTTTTCATCGGGTTTAGCCACAACAGCACATAAGGATACCGCAGGGTGCGCCATCAATGTTCCTTCGACTTCGACGGATGATATATTCTCGCCGCCTGAAATGATGATGTCTTTGGCGCGGTCCTGGATTTGGATATAGGTGTTTGGATGCTGCACCGCGATGTCGCCTGAATGGAAATATCCACCTGCAAATGCTTCTGCGGTGGCATCCGGGTTTTTCAAGTAGCCTTTCATAACGCTATTGCCGCGGATCATGATTTCACCTTGGGTGGTTCCGTCCATGGGCACTTGGGTCATGGCGGCATCCATCACGGTGATATGATCCATCATCGGCATCGCAATGCCTTGGCGCGCCTTGATTGCAGCGCGGTCATCCCCGACCAGATTGCCCCATTGGTCGTCATCCCACAGGCATTCGGTGACATGACCGTATGTTTCGGTCAGCCCATAGACTTGGGTCACGTTAAAGCCCAATTTTTCAATTTTTTCCAGTGTCGCGGGGGCAGGGGGCGCGCCGGCTGTAAAGACTTCGACAGTGTGGTTAAATGCGCGGCGATCTGCGTCGCGCGCGTTGACGATCATGTTCAAAACGATGGGCGCACCACCGAAATGCGTGACACCTTCGTCGGCAATGGCGTTGTAAATCGCGCTTGCGGTGATGTCGCGGCATCCCACCCAAGTGCCGCCCATCATCGGCATCAACCACGTGTGGTTCCAGTTGTTGCAATGAAACAGCGGCACAATCGCGATATAGACCGGAAAGAGCGTCATCCGCCAGCTGACCACAGTTCCCATTGTCATCAAATAGGCGCCGCGATGATGGTACACCACCCCTTTTGGCCGCCCTGTCGTGCCCGATGTGTAATTCAGCGCAAGGCTTTCCCATTCATCTTGCGGCATGATCCAGTCAAAGTGGGGATCACCACCTGCGATAAAGGCTTCGTATTCGACATGTTTGCCAGATGGCGTAAATCCCGCGTGCGTGTCGCAAATTTCGATGATCAGGGGTTTGTCACCCGTCATTTGCGCAACGGCGGTTTCTGCAAGTTCAAGGAATTGCGTATCCACCATCACAGCCTTGGCTTCGCCATGATCAAAAATATAAGACACGGTATCCACATCAAGACGCGTGTTGATGGTGTTCAACACAGCACCACAGGCGGGAACCCCAAAATGCGCCTCGGCCTGTGCGGGAATGTTCGGGATCAGGGTCGCAACCACATCACCTGAACGCACGCCCGCCTTTTGCAAAGCAGACGCCAGTTGCGAACAGCGTGCATAATATTCGCGGTAGGTTTTGCGATGCGCGCCATATGACACCGCCAAACGATCGGGAAACACGGTCGCCGCGCGAACCAGATGCGATAATGGCGTCAATGGCACAAAATTTGCAGCATTTTTGTCCAAGCCTGTTTCGTTGTTCATCCAGCCCATTGTTCCCTCGTGAAAAATGTGTTCCATGTCGATTTTGGGACAGATTAAGCCCATTTTTTCGGGAAAGAAAACCCCATGACGACAGTAAATACCTCAAATGCGAAGGCGGGTGCGATTTCGATGTTGATCGCCATGGCGGTGATCGGAACCATCGATAATTTTATATCGGTGTTGGCGGGTGAAATTGGCATGTGGCAGTTTCAAGCGCTGCGCTCAGTCATTGCGTTGCCAATCTTGGCGGCACTGGCCTATGTCGGTTTCGGGACCTTGAAAGCCAAAAGTTTCAAGTGGGTCTTTATACGCAATCTGGTGATGTCTATTGCCATCTTGTTTTATTTCTCGGCACTCGCATTTTTGCCCATTTCGGCGGCTCTTGCGGGTTTGTTGACCTCGCCCATTTGGGTGGTTTTGATCACCGCGCTGTTTCGCGGGGTCTCGGTCGGGCCAATTCGCTATGTGGCGGTGTCCATCGGTTTTGCGGGGACGCTTTTGGTGTTGGATTTTTCGTGGGCCGACATGTCGTTTGCATCGATTTTGCCCCTGTGTTCGGGGCTGATCTATGCCATCGCTGCAATTATCACGCGCGATTATTGTGCCGATGAAAGCCCGATTTCAATGTTGGCCATGACCAATGCGATTAACCTGACGATGGGCTGCATCATGTTGGGTGTTTTGGCGGTGATCGACCCTGTGGTGCCAGCGGGTAATGATGGGTTTTTGGTGCGCGGCTGGGTCTGGCCCATGGAAACCGCGTGGCCATGGGTTGTGTTGCAATCCATTGGATCGCTGATCGGGGTTGGGTTTATCATTCGCGCCTATCAAATTGCCGAAGCGTCTTATGTCGCGATCTTTGAATATTCGATCTTTGTCTTTGGCTTGACCGCCGCGTTTTTGTTGGTTGGTGATGTACCGGATATGATGCAGTTGATTGGTATCGGTTTGATCGTGTTTGCAGGGGGATTGATCGCCTTTCGCTTGTCCTAATTGGTCAAAGGTGACAGTGTTGCGATATGATTATTTCACGCGGGCGACACTATATTTTTGTGCATATCCCGAAAACGGGGGGCACGTCATTGGCCACAGCGCTTGAAGCGCGTGCGATGGCGGATGACATATTGATCGGTGACACGCCCAAGGCCAAACGCCGCAAGGGACGGTTGAAATCCCTGACCCCTGCGGGGCGGTTGTGGAAACATTCCACTCTGGCTGATATTGACGAAATTGTTGCCCCTGATGAGATGGCGCAGATGATGATCTTTACCTTGGTGCGCAACCCGTGGGACCGTGTGGTGAGCTATTATCATTGGTTATTAAAGCAAAATTTTGATCATCCGATTGTCCGTATCGCACAATCCAATGAGTTTGATGCCTTTTTGCGTGATCCGTATTTTGTGGCATCTGTGCAAAACGATCCTGCAACGCGCTATGTGACCGATGCGGCGGGGCAGGTGCATGACGCCGTTTTTATACGCCTTGAGCAGTTTGCAGATGATTTTGCGCCCGTGCGTCGGCATCTTGGCTTTGATGTCGATCTGCCGCGCGAAAATATGTCTGAACGTGGCCGCGATTATCGTGCCTATTACACGGATCAAACCGCCCAATGGATTGGCGACATATGCGCCCAAGACATTGAAAAATTTGGCTATGCATTTGATTAAGGCCGCGCTTGCACGGATGTTGAT
>RGAJ01000071.1 GCA_009920225.1 Paracoccaceae bacterium | reverse complement strand
CGTTTCCGTCCGACCCAACCTGGCCACCGTAGCGTTGTTCGCTACCGGTGAAGGCGCTTCTAGACCCAACCAATAAAACCCGCAACCCCTATTTTGATCTTTTTTCTACTTTTTTCAAAAAAAGTTATTTTGCCGATTTTTCTCATGTGGTTTTGCAGGAGTTATCCACAAAATGTAGTATTTATCCACAGGTTAGCCCCCCCTCAAGCGGCCCATTTCGATATCAAAGACCTGATTCATGCGTGATCTAATTTGTGAATCAGATGCAAAGCAACACACAAATAAAACGCACGCGATTCATGATAAACCCTCAAAAGAATTGGGTATGCAAGACATGCACCAGTATGCAGCAAACTGTTTAACTTTTCTGCAACTTGGGAATAAAGTTACGAATTGATAATTCTATCCTGAGTTTTTGTATCGAAATCCGAAGCATCATGGCGCTCGTGCAATTGCAAAGCAGGTTCGCCAAACGCACGATTAACCATGCGACCTCGTTTCACGGCGGGACGCTCATCAATTTCTTTGGCCCAACGCACCACGTTTGAATATGAATCAGCCTCTAAAAACTCGGCCGCATTGTACAAACGCCCCAAAACAAACTGACCGTACCATGCCCAGTTCGCCATATCTGCGATTGTGTATTCATCCCCCGCAAGAAACCGCGCTTCGGCCAAACGACGATCTAGAACGTCCAGTTGGCGTTTGGCCTCCATAGAAAACCGATCAATGGCATATTCGATTTTAATCGGTGCATAGGCGTAGAAATGACCAAATCCACCGCCCAAATAGGGCGCGCTGCCCATTTGCCAGAACAGCCAATTCATACATTCGGTCTTTGCGGCGGGATCTGTTGGCAAAAACGCCCCAAACCGCTCTGCCAGATATAATAGTATTGAACCAGATTCGAATACGCGCTGCGGAACCTCACCGCTATGATCCATCAACGCAGGAATTTTAGAATTCGGGTTTACATCCACAAAGCCAGATCCAAACTGATCCCCATTGCCGATATTGATGAGCCACGCATCGTATTCCGCATCTTTGTGACCTGCCGCAAGCAATTCCTCGAACATAACAGTCACTTTTACACCGTTCGGCGTCGCCAACGAATACAGCTGAAAGGGATGCACACCCTTTGGCAAGGGTTCATCATGCGTTGCACCTGCCGTGGGTCGGTTTGTGTTAAAGGCTTGCTTCGCATCTTTATTCCAATGCCACACTTTGGGGGGAACATAGTTTGTATCGTCTGACATTTTGGTATCCTGATCGCCCTTGGGGTTTCGGCTGATCTATGGTCTTGCGGGGCCAATCACAAGTGGCAGGACCTTATTGAGGGGGAATAACCCCCTTGCGCAGCATGACACAGCCGTAAAATCGGCGCTCGCCCGTTTGGATGACGGCATAAGAATTTTTTGCCAGATCGTAAAATTTGAAACGATCAATGCCGATCATCGGGCGTGACGCCCCTTCGGCGCGATCAATTTCCGCTTGGGCTTCCGCTTGAACGTCTGGGATCTGTGACGGGTCATCGACGACCTCCATCCGCATCGCAAAATCGTC
This sequence comes from Paracoccaceae bacterium, assembly GCA_009920225.1. Lineage (GTDB taxonomy): Bacteria > Pseudomonadota > Alphaproteobacteria > Rhodobacterales > Rhodobacteraceae > CAJXSD01. The sequence continues at coordinate 6,208 of RGAJ01000071.1, read as the reverse complement.
GACGAATGTATCCAGCGGCAAGACAGACAGAATCGCACCCAGTGCACGTGGCATTGTAATATTGTCCATCATGGCCACCCGACCAAAGGTCGTTGATTTGGCCACCGAATGGGCAGGGAAATTTGTGTCTGATATGACCACAACATCCCCGTGCCCCATGGACCGTAGGATATATAACACTTCGGCAGTCAACGCAGGATTGAGAGATTTCAACATGGCAACACCTTTCGCATGGTTTACGGAAACCTGACAACTCTGCCCCATTTTGGCAAGGCCATCCTATGTCTCTTGTGACGTATTTGACTCAGATTGGGTATGAAACATCGCGGCATAAAGCCCACCGCGCCCCAAAAGATCGGCGTGCGTACCCTGTTCGACAACACGTCCCGCATCCACAACATAGATCATATCGGCCCGCGTGATGGACGCCAATTTATGTGTGACAACGATGCGGGTTTGGGTGCTGTTCTCTGCAAAAAATGCATCATTGATTAATGCTTCTGTGACGGGATCAAGCGCCGACGTCGCCTCATCAAGAATCAAAATCGGCGTGTCTTTCAAAAATGCGCGCGCAATCGCGATCCGTTGTTTTTGACCGCCCGACAAATGGGCGCCCTTGGGGCCGACGGGCGCATCACCACGGGACTGCAACACATCCAAAATCTGCGCCTTGTCTGCGGCAGCCAGAATTTCATCTTTGGTGGCATCCGGTTTGGCATAGGCGATATTGTCGTAAATCGATTTGTTAAAAATCACGATGTCTTGGGCTACGATGTTGATCGCGCTGCGCAGCGAGGCCAAGGTTAAATCCTGGATCGCAATTCCATTGGCCATAATTGTGCCAGAGGTGTGATTATACAAACGCCCGATCAGGGCCAAGATGGTTGATTTTCCCGATCCAGTTGCCCCAACAATCGCGGTGGTTTTCCCCCCTGCGATGTTCAAGGTCACGTCATGAATCACTTGTGTGCCGTCACTATAGGCAAAATTCACATGATCAAACGACATCGTCACAGGCGTCGAGACGTCCAAATCTGTTTTGGTGCTGCTGTCCTCGGCCTCAAGGTACAAAATGGTTCGGACGCTTTTCAACAAAATCAGGTTGGATTGGATACGTACGAAAAAAGATCCCAAATTTTTGGCAGGGTCGAAAAGAATGACAAGGCCTAATAGGAACGAAATAATACCAGCACCATCAAGATTGCCTGCCCCCTGAAGCGCAATATATCCACCAACGCCAATCACCAAAATAAAGAACATTGCCGAAGCAAGATCGATAATAGGCAACATAATTGCATTGGCTTTTTGCAACCGGATGGCCAACCCGCGCAAGGAATATGCGCTGCTGTTCAAACGGTTTATTTCGCTGCTTTCTTGCGACGACAATTTTATCGTGCGCATACCAAAGGCCATTTCATCGATAGAGGTCAAATAATCGCCTGTTGCGGCTTCGTTTTTGGATTGAATCTGTTTGATCTTTTGCGAGGTCACGTTAATCGCAATCGCGATAAGCGGGATCACAATCAAGGCAAATGCAAACATAAACGCAGATTTATAGACCAAATACCCCGACACGACCAAAATCGTGATCAGATCGCGCATCGCGTTCACGGTTCCTTGGCCAACGAAACCGCCCAATGCCTGCGCTTGGTTCACCAACCGCAGTATGATTTCGCCTGCGGGGGTCGCATCGAAATAGGATTGCTTTACGCGCACCAAATGTTCGGTCATATCGCGCCGCAATTCGAAAATTGCGCGATTTGCAATTTTTGCCGAATTCACGGGGATCAAATAACTGCCCAAGGCACGAAACAAGAAAATGCCCAACGTAATCGCGCAAATACGAACAAGTTCGGCCACACTGCCCTTGTCAAATATGACGCGCAGGCCCTCTTCGGTCAAAACCAAAAACTGTTGATAGACGACACCTTGAACCACGATCAGCAGAAAAATAAGAACCAACTGCCACCCATGTGGGCTCAGATAGCGTTTGAAAAACCACGCAAGGTTACGCACGTCATCTTGTGAAAACAGCTTGGATTTCATGTGGTCTTTCGCCTTGGCCCTAATATCCCTTAATTAACGAGGATGCCACTGAACCACAAGCCTTCGTCATGAAAGCGTTCCACTCAATAAAAAAGGCCCGCATAAAATGCGGGCCTGTGTGTTTTGTGCCGTGATTAGGCCCAAGGGCGCTCTGCCGCGAGCTTGGCCTCATATGTATCGATATGTGACGCTTTTTCCATCGTCAAACCGATGTCATCCAAACCGTTCAACAAACAATGTTTTTTAAAGGAATCGACTTCGAATTTGAATTCCTGGCCGTCCGATGTGGTGACCGTTTGGTTTTCCAGATCGACGGTCATCCGCGCGTTTTCACCCTTTTCCGCATCTTTCATCAGAACATCGACAACGTCTTGGGGCATCACAATCGGAAGAATGCCGTTTTTAAAGCTGTTGTTATAAAAGATATCCGCGAAAGACGTGGAAATGATGGCTTTGATTCCGAAATCGGCCAATGCCCATGGGGCGTGTTCACGTGATGAACCACAGCCAAAGTTATCGCCCGCAACCAAGATTTCGGCATTGCGATATTGGGGTTTGTTCAACACGAAATCCGCGATTTCATTGCCCTGACGGTCATAGCGCATTTCGTCAAATAGATTCACGCCCAAACCAGACCGTTTGATGGTTTTCAAGAAAACCTTTGGGATGATCATGTCTGTATCGATATTCACCAATGGCATGGGTGCCGCGATACCTGTCAGTGTTTGATATTTTTCCATTGTTAATCTCCTATGCCATTTCAGGCGTAAATGGCCATTTCCAATCCCAACGAATCCGTGGTGGGTGAATTTGGAAAGGTCACATGTGTGTTTGAGTGTACGCGCGTCGCAGACCAAGCAAGGACCGCAGCGTCGATCAGATCATCAGGTGCAGATGTATGTTTATCATCCAAGGGGGCGGCCAGCCGAACAAGATCAAAGCCAAGCTTGGCAATATAACCGGCGCGGGCGATCAAACCCTTTGCCGATTTCTTGCTTGCCAAAATGGGCGCGCCCGACAGCATCGCAAACGATACCTCGGGGTGGGCTTCGTGCATTTGAACTTGCGAGAGCTGTCGCACCGCATCATCAACTTCGGAAATTTTTGGGCAAATATTCCAAGTCTGCTTGGACAGCTTTTTACCCAACACCTCGGCATTGGTCAGTGATGCGGCGTGATAGTCAACACACCCCAACGCTTGGCGGCATGGCGCATTGAACAAAGACGATGCCTTGCCTTTCAACACCTGCCGCGCGGCGTCTTCCACAGGACGATCATGCGGTCCCGTGCTAAGTCCGATGGGCATATCAACCAACGCAAGCTTGATCGCGTTGGCCTTGATCAAGTCCACAAGACTTGATGCCCAGACGGTAAACGCACGGGTAAAATCGCCAGCATCGACGACAACGGCAATCCAGCCGTCTTTATAGCCGTCTATGCCAGCAACCCGCATGCTTACATCATCTCCCGTACGTCGGTCAGACGACCAGTGATGGCCGCCGCTGCTGCCATCGCTGGGGACACAAGGTGCGTACGACCTTTGTACCCTTGGCGACCTTCAAAGTTGCGGTTCGATGTGGACGCGCAGCGTTCCCCTTCGGCCAATTGATCAGGGTTCATCGCAAGACACATAGAACATCCCGCCATACGCCATTCAAAGCCGGCATCCTTAAAGATATCGGCAAGGCCCTCTTCTTCGGCTTGTGCACGCACAAGACCAGAACCCGGCACGACCATCGCACGCATACCGTCTTTGATCTTTTTGCCTTTCAGGATTTCCGCAGCCGCCCGCAAATCTTCGATACGGCCGTTTGTGCAAGACCCGATAAACACAGTGTCAATTTCGATATCGGTCAATTTTTGACCCGCTGTCAGACCCATATAGTCCAATGCGCGCTTGGCTGCTTCGACCTTGCCACCTTTGAAATCTTCTGGCGCGGGCACTGTCGCAGTGATCGGCAGAACGTCTTCTGGTGATGTGCCCCACGTGACAACAGGCGCGATATCTTCGCCTTTGATCGTGACGACTTTGTCAAAATGCGCGCCCTCGTCGGTGAACAAGGTCTTCCAATAGGCAACCGCCGCTTCCCATGCAGCACCCTTTGGTGCGTGTGGGCGACCTTTGCAGTATTCGAATGTCTTTTCATCCGGCGCAATCAAACCAGCGCGCGCGCCACCTTCGATGGCCATGTTACAGACGGTCATGCGACCTTCCATCGACAAATCACGGATCGCTTCACCGCAATATTCGATGACATAGCCCGTGCCGCCGCCCGTGCCAGTGTGACCAATGACAGACAATGTGATGTCTTTCGCCGTCACACCCGGACGCAATTTGCCGGTAATTTCGACCTTCATATTTTTGGATTTCTTTTGGATCAACGTTTGCGTTGCCAAAACATGCTCGACCTCGGATGTGCCGATGCCATGCGCCAATGCACCGAATGCGCCATGGGTTGCGGTGTGGCTGTCACCACAAACAACCGTCATGCCCGGCAACGTCCAACCTTGTTCTGGACCAACGATATGCACGATACCCTGACGCACGTCAGAGACCGGATAATAATGAATGCCGAAATCTTTCGCGTTTTTGTCAAGCGCTTCGACCTGAATACGGCTTTCTTCGTTGTCGATCACGCCAGACGCACGATCCAAAGTTGTTGGCACGTTGTGATCAGGCACAGCAATCGTTTTCTCGGGCGCACGTACCTTGCGGCCGGCCATACGCAAACCTTCAAAGGCTTGGGGGCTGGTCACTTCGTGAACAAGGTGACGATCGATGTACAACAAGCATGTGCCATCAGCGTCCTCAGACACCACATGGGCATCCCAGATTTTGTCATAGATTGTTTTTGGGGCGGTCATTTTAATCCTCTCCCACCAGAGTTAGCAATTTTAAACGGAATAAGGTCGGGTCCAGCGTCAGAGGCTGGCAAGCACAGTGGTCATAGCACCAAAAAACCGCCAAGGCAGCCGCGCACGATCATCCATGTTGAATATGTGTTTCATAGCGCAATGCATACACAAAGCGACCGAGTCTATCAAGATGTGGAATTGGGGAGCAACATTTTGTGCCGCCGAAATAAGTCTTGTTAACAGCGCATTAAATCGATGGATGAAAAAGTGACATTATCTTTTGGTAAGAATCGATGGATGACATCTTTCGCAGGTTCGCAATTTCTATGGTTTTTGCCAGAATTATTTGGAAATTTCGCGAAGCATCTGATTGCAGTTCTGGTTCGATTTCTAAGTCCAGCGATCAGTTCGTGTCGCTTGTGCGATGACATTGTTTCCAATCAATCCCACCGCGATAGCGCGTCTTCGTCTTCGGGTTTGGCATTGACCCAGCGGGGTTCGCCGTTGACGTATTCTTTTTTCCAAAAGGGCGCGCGGGATTTTAGGTAATCCATCAGGTATTCCGCCGCCTCAAACGCATTCACACGGTGGCGCGCGGCGGTGGCAACCATCATAATCATTTCGCCCGGTTTCAACGCACCATGGCGGTGGATGACCAAAACATCGCCCAAATCCCAACGATCCTTGGCGTAGGCTGCGAATTTTGTAATCGCCCGTTCGGTCATGCCCGGATAATGTTCGATTTCCATGACGTCCAACCCACCCAGATCATCATCGCGCACGATCCCTGTAAAGGTCACAACCGCGCCCATATGGGTGTGCCCGTCAGCGAACTCTTGGGCCAATGCCCCAAAATCAAACGGATCACTTTGAACGGAAATCTGCATTTAACCCCCTGTCATCGGTGGAAAAAATGCAACCTCTTTTGCTCCGGTCAAGGGCGCGTCGAAATCAACCAAATCTTGGTCAATCGCCACGCGTAACGATGCCAGATCGGAAAACGCAACGGCATAGCGTTCATCACGCGCACGCAATTCCTCAACCAACTCTTTCACTGTTGTCGCTGTAGTCTCAACGGTTTCTTTCGGAAGACCAATGCGTTCACGCACCCAAGCGAAATACAAAAGAGTTATCATGATCAATCCTTTAGAAAGGGGCGCGCCTTGGCAAAATAATCAAGACCCGTCACAAAGGTTAAAATGGCAGCAACCCAAAGCAAAACCATCCCAATGCGGCCAGACCAAATCATGGCCTCCAACTTCCAGACAAGGCCAAAGTGATCTTCTTCCGCACCTTGAAGGATGTT
>RGAJ01000008.1 GCA_009920225.1 Paracoccaceae bacterium | reverse complement strand
GAGACATCTGCGCCAGAGCCGCAACCCCACCAAATTTTGACCGAAAGCCTGCGTCCGAAACCACGGCCCGAACAACAGGTCACTAAAACCGCACCGTCGCCCAAGCCCCCGTCAGCCGCACCCAAAGTTTCAGAACGGGCCAAGGGCAGCGCCAAGGCATCAAACAAATCCGCAGGGACTTCACAAGCACCAACACAGTCTGTCGAACGCGCGGGCGTTCTCAAACAGGCGACGGCTGCGTGGGGTGGAAAAATACGACACGCGATTGAGCGCAAAAAGTTCTATCCGAATGGAACCCGTGCCTCAGGCACGGTTGTGATTGCATTGGTTGTTGCCCAAAACGGTGCCTTGCGGTCAGCGCAGGTTTATAAATCGTCAAATGATGGACGGTTGGATCAAGCGGCATTGAGCGCGGTTAAACGTGCGCGATTCCCTGCGGCCCCAAAAGAATTGACGCAATCATCATATACGTTCCAAATTCCAATCCGACTCGGCCAAAAGTGATCTGCGTTCAAAATCGATGTCTCACCCTGCTATTCCATCCCGATATAGCGGCCATGATACCGGTGCAGGCATCACACGCATCGGGCGATCTTTAAATCCTAATATTCACCCCTAAACGGATTACCCTAACAATTTTGTAAAAATTCCTATGTTATTCCATGCACTTGCTGCATAGCGGCATTGCGAACATGATTATTGTGCAATTGCAGCAAAAGCCTCATATTCATCTCAACAGCGCAACGAATGAATGAACCGCGCTTAGACGAAGGATGATATGAAATGGCATACGCAGTACAGACACCAGCACACTCAGCAACACTTCTTGCACGTGCAGCAGACGTTTTAACAGATTTGGCACAGCGCATCGAGCGCCGTCGTGCATACAAAAAAACAGTCTCTGAACTGTCCGCGTTGAGCAACCGTGAATTGGCCGACTTGGGCTTGTCACGCTCAATGATCCGCTCCGTCGCATTGGAAGCGGCAGGCTACTAAGAATTCGTGGATCAAGGTTCTCCTCCCTTACCTTGATCACCGCATCGGCAGGCAATCTTCTCCTCCCTTGATTGCTTGCCAAAAATTCGGCCTTCGGGCCCGACATAAACAGACCCTATTCCTCCTCCCTATGGGTTTGTTTTGACAGAAGACGACGACGCTCTCCTCCCTTGCGTCGTCGTTTTTTTTGCCTTACCCCTTAGTGTAAAACGCGACGCCGCATGCGGGATCCGCCTTTGCGGGTCGGTGCGCAGACAGGGCGTTTGGCCGCTTGGGCCAAAAAACCCACAAAGAGCTGACAGGCGCGATTCTCGCAGATTTGATCGGGCAGCTTGTGCAAGGCACGCTGTGCTTCGGTTTGAGGATCGTTGCGGGCGGGCAATGTGATCAGCCACTCCAAGAACCCATCACGCGCTGCACGGTCAGCCATGTCGTCGGTTACGGGATAATCCCGCAGTGTTTCGTAAATTGTTTGTGCGGTCATTGCGTGCCCCCGTCCATCGAGGTCACAAGACATATCCTATCCATTTCATTCCTTCCGCCACGCCCCGTGGCATGAATGGTGGATAGCATAGGACACATTTACACAGGCCCTGACCCACCCACCGTAGGTTGACGTTCTCTGATCAAGGCTGGTTTCCGGGCTCGGGGCGGATGGCTTGCGCCGTGCATCATGACCTTCCCAAGATATGCTCAGTGGTTCATGACACATTCCACCCTCACCGTTGCGGGGGCAGCGTCGGGGTTGCACCGACTTCCCAATTCTCCTGCGGTGGCAGGCACCTTGATAGAAATATCATCGCCAAATCTGGGGCGTCGCGCAATGATAAAAACGACATATTGGTGCGGGTCGTACTTACGCACAACCATTTTTTCGGTCATGGTACGTGCGTTTTTCTTGGTCACGTAGAAGTGGCCAGTGCCCGCGGTCGAGTTCAGGCGGATTTTGATCGTGGTTGGCTTCGCCATTTTACATCTCCTGCGTCGGGCGTGTAGGTTGCCCGCGAATTCCTATGAGGTTTGCCTTTTACCTATACCTACGCCCGAGTCAACAGGCTTTGGAAAAAAAGGCAAAAAAATAACACGCGGGGCACCTATAAGCCGGATTTTGTCCAGGGGTTTCCCCCTTGGATGACCATTCATCTAAACGCAAGGTCACCCCTGCGCCTCTAGCTGCCAACCCGAACCTTTGGGCCAAAGCTGCCCTGCGGCGATATCGGTTGCCCGATCATGCCCCGCGCAAGGTTCCTATTCGGCATTGCTCCTGGTGGGGCTTGCCATGCGAGTCCTGTTACCAGTCCTCCGGTGGGCTCTTACCCCACCGTTTCACCCTTACCCGTGACCTGCACGGGCGGTTTGTTCTCTGTTGCGCTTTCCGTCGGGTTGCCCCGCCCAGGCGTTACCTGGCACCATTGCTTTGTGGAGTCCGGACTTTCCTCGGGCCAAGGCCCGCGGCCATCCAGCGCCCCGCGTGGGGCTGATTTAGGCTGAAGGCGGGGTTTGGTCAACCACTGTTTGATGCGCCAGCGACGCCATGTCTGCGCAATCGTCTGGGCCAAGCGCGCCAACGCGATGGGGTGCGAAGTGCAATCGAAATCCCTGCAACACGGGGTGTACCCCGACTGCCACATCATATCCGACCTGTGCGGCATGGTCCAAAAACTGCGCTGGATCATTGATCGCAGTGTGTTCTTGCGGCCAAAGCCCAAAGCCGTCGCGCGCAAGCCCCCGCCAATCAAACCGCGATCCGGGATCGGTTTTGCGCCCCAAGGCAATATCGGAATGCCCGATCACATGAGACCTAGGAAGAGACCAGCGGTGTGTGATGCCAGCCAACAGGCTGCGCAGCTGTTGCATTTGAGGATGTGGAAAGGGATGGGTACCACGATTGCACAATTCGATGCCAATCGAGGCGGAATTCATATCCTCGCATCCTTGCCAAAACGACCGGCCTGCGTGCCATGCGCGATGCGCCTCATCCACCAGCTGCGTCACGCGGCCATGTTCATCGATCACGTAATGTGCAGAGACCTCGAATTCAGGGGCGCACAGGCGATCAATCGCTGCGCGCGCGCTGTTCATTGCGGTGTAATGAAGAACCACGTACTGCGCCTGTAACCCACCCCGACGTTCCGAAAAATTCGGCGATGGGCACCACGTGGTCATGCGTTATTTTTTGCGCGCCAAACGGAATGGCGTTGGATCCCAATAGCAGGCAAAGCCATCACCGTCTGGGTCAAGACCCAAGCGATCCCGCTCTGGTCCGCCGTTGGACAAAAACGCTTCTTGAGCTGCGGCATCAGATACGAATTTCTGACAATTGCGTCGAAAGCGCGCTTCGGTCGAAAATGGACCACGGGAATACAGTTCCGCGCCAACTGGATTGGTTGTGCGGATGGCAAATTCAACGATATTCGGAATATCTGTCCCCGGACGGCGGGGAACCGCGGTGGGTTCAATCACTTGGTACAGCGATCTGTTGCGTTCCAAACGTGCCGCATCGCTTTCAATCGATTGACGATCTGCGACTGCGCTGAAATCTTGTTCATCTGACAAACCGGGATTGTCAAAGGTGGGCGTTGGCGCAATTGAGCTTTCGGTCGTGACGACGTCATCCCCAGATGTGAAATCGGGGCTGTTGGCGTCCAACTCATCTGCGCTGACTTCGACGGGGCTTGGGATCCCTGCCAATTGGGCGTCTCGCGCGCGCTGTTCCCCTTGGGGAACATAGCCGCTGTTGGGGATCTCAGGTTCGGTACAGCCGAACACTGCCAACATCGAAACCCCTAGCAAAATTTTACGCATAATCCATCCTTCGTACCCGTTTGGGGTCTTTTACCACCACTTTTGTGGTTTGGCCACAAAGCCCGCCGCCTGTTCCAACGCATAGGCGGTATTTAGCAAATCGCCCTCTTCCCATGGACGGCCGATCAATTGCAGACCCAATGGCAAACCCGTAGAATCCAATCCCGTCGGAACCGAAATACCGGGCAAACCGGCAAGGTTCACGGTCACGGTAAACACGTCATTTAGATACATTTGAACCGGATCCGCATCTGTCATTTCGCCCAATCCAAAAGCCGCAGAGGGTGTCGCAGGCGTCAAAATCGCATCAACCCCTGCCGCGAACACATCGTCGAAATCCTTTTTGATCAAGGCCCGAACGCGGCGTGCGCGGTTGTAATAGGCGTCATAAAAGCCCGCAGACAACACATAGGTGCCAACCATAATGCGGCGCTGTACCTCTGGTCCGAACCCTTCGGCACGGGTTTTTTCGTACATTTCTGTGATGCCATCACCCGCCGCCAAACTGGCGCGATGACCGAACCGAACACCGTCATACCGCGCAAGGTTAGACGACGCTTCCGCAGGGGCAATCACGTAATAGGCAGGCAAAGCGTATTTGGTGTGTGGCAATGAAATATCGACGATCTCGGCGCCTGCATCACGCAGCTTGGCTGTGCCATCTTCCCACAGTTTCTCGATCTCGGCGGGCATGCCATCCATGCGGTATTCTTTTGGAATACCGATTTTCTTGCCCCGAATGTCGCCTGTTAACATGGCTTCGAAATTTGGCACGGGGATATCCGCGCTTGTGCTGTCTTTCGGATCATAACCGGCCATGGTTTCCAACATGATCGCGGCATCGCGCACAGTTTTTGTCATTGGGCCCGCTTGGTCCAAGGACGACGCAAACGCGACAACGCCCCAACGGGAACAGCGACCATAGGTGGGTTTAATCCCCACAATGCCCGTGAACGCAGCGGGTTGGCGAATGGATCCACCGGTGTCGGTTCCTGTAGCGGCCAAACACAAATCCGCCGCCACCGCCGAGGCAGAGCCGCCAGACGAACCACCAGGCGTCAATTGACGATCATCGACTTTCCATGGGTTGACAGCATTTCCATACACAGATGTTTCATTCGAACTGCCCATGGCGAATTCGTCCATGTTCAGCTTGCCCAACGTAATCGTGCCCGCATCCAACAGATTTTGGCTGACCGTGCTTTCATATTCAGGCTTGAACCCTTGCAAAATGCGGCTCGCGGCTTGGCTATCAACGCCTTTGGTACAAAACAAGTCTTTGATGCCCAAAGGGATGCCACACATGTCCGGCGCATCACCCGCAGCCAGGCGTGCATCCGCAGCTTTGGCTTGCTCCATCGCCAGATCAGGCGTCTTGTGCACATAAGCGCCCAGCGCATCCGCACCCTCGATCGCGGTCAAACAGGCTTGGGTCAGCTCAACGGCAGTGACCTCTTTTGCACGCAATTTGTCGCGCGCTTCGGCGATTGTGAATGTGTTTAGTGCGCTCATTATTCAACCACCTTTGGAACCGCAAAGAACCCTTCACGCGCATCGGGCGCGTTTTTCAAAACCTTATCCTGCTGATCGCCATCATTGACCACATCCACACGGCGCTTCAACCGCTGTGGCGTGACAGATGTCATTGGCTCGACCCCATCGACATTCACTTCATTGAGCTGCTCGATAAAGCCCAAAATATTGTTGAATTCTTCTGCCAACGCAGGCAGCGCATCTTCTTCAACGCGAATTCGCGCCAATTTGGCGACTTTTGCAGCGATTGCCGTATCAATGGACATAAGGCTCTCCTTCATAACTCGTCACCCGTTTAACGCTGCGCGCGCGTCGCTGCAAGCGGATAGAACCTATAAACATGCGGCGTGGCGGGCAGTTTTGTCTATTTTCATTGCACATCTTTCACTTTTGTAAAAATACTCAAACAAACCAACAGATCAAAAGGAACAGACAGATGAAAATTACGTGGCTGGGACATGCGTCATTTCGCATCGAAATTGCGGATCAAGTGTTATTGATTGATCCGTGGCTGACGGGAAATCCGATGTTGACCGAAACACAGCATCCGCAGGCGGTCACAGGTGCCACGCATATCCTTTTGACACATGCACATTTTGACCACATCGCGGATACACCCACGCTTGCCAAGGATTTGGATATCCCAGTCGTCGGGCAATACGATCTCATGGGATATCTGGAACGCAAAAACGGCATCAAAGTTGTGGGATTTAACAAAGGTGGCACCGTCCAACTGGGTAATGTTTCGGTCACAATGGTCAATGCGGTGCATTCATCCACGATGTCCCCAGACGGCGAATTGATGGCAGCGGGGTCCGAATGCGGCTTTATGATTTCGGGCGAAGGACATACAATCTATGTCTCGGGCGACACGGATGTTATGGCGGATATGGCCATTTTCAACGACCTTCACCATCCCGATATCGGGATTTTAGCGGCGGGCGGTCACTTTACCATGGATATGAAACGTGCGGGATATGCGGCGGCGAAATTCTTTGATTTCAAAACAATTATCCCCTGTCATTATCGGACGTTCCCGATTTTGGAACAATCAGCCGATGTTTTGGCCGCCGCAGTTCCAAACGCGCAGGTCATTGAACCGCAGGTTTTGCACGCAATAGAAATCTAATTACATCTGGTCAGGGCGATAAAACCTCGCTAGAGGACGCATAAATTCACCAAGGAGCATTCCAATGTCAGACATCATTCGTATCGAAACAGGCCCCCGCATGAGCCAAGCCGTGGTTCACGGCAACACCATTTACTTGGCTGGCCAAGTCGCCAATCCCGGCGCCTCTGTCACCGAACAAACCAAAGGCATCGTGGACAGTATTGATCGGCTGTTGGCCGAATGCGGGTCCGACAAAACACGCATTCTGTCTGCCCAAGTCTGGCTTGCCGATATGGCGGATTTTGCTGAAATGAACGCGGTTTGGGATGCATGGGTCCCCCAAGGTCACACCCCTGCCCGCGCGGCAGGCGAATCTGCGCTTGCCACACCTGAGTACCGTGTGGAAATCATCGTTGTGGCGGCAAAAGCCTAATCAACGTCAAAAACAACCTCATCCAGCCCAGCGCGTTCCGTACGAAACGCATTGGCTGGATGATCGGGATCGGCATAGCCAAACGATATCGCGCAAAGCACATCGCGCGCCGCATCCAGACCAATCACATCGCGCACAATCGCCGCCTTGCCGGCAACCGCAGCCTGTGGAATCGTGGCAACCCCGTGCGCGCTTGCGGCGAGCGTAAACGCCGTAACAAATGCCCCACAATCCAATGCGCCATAGGCCCCCAGTTCGCGCGGCGTTGAAATGATCGCCACATGCGGCGCACCAAAAAAACGATAGTTTTCCATCATTTGACGAATGGAACCGTCGCGATCCCCCTTCTTGACCCCCACCGCATCATAAAGCTGCCAGCCACAGACCGATCTGCGATGCTTGTAAGCCCCTGAATAGCGTTCAGGAAAGGCGATATCGGGGGCCTCTTGCCCATCTTGGGCCGCCTGCAACAAACGTGCAGACAACTGATCCCGCGCACGGGGCGACAAAAGATGCAGCTGCCATGGCTGCGAATTGCACCAACTGGGTACTTTTTGCGCCGTTGCAACGATTGCGTCGATCACCTTTCGGTCAACGGATGTGTCCAAGAACCCGCGGCATGAAAACCGCCGATCCATGATTGTGTTCAAGACTTGGATATCTGTCATCTGATCACCGTCCTTTGGCCGCTGCGGCCCATGCGAGAATGGCATCGCGATCCCCGTCACGATGCGGAATTTGTCCATGCGGCGCGTCATAATTTGAAAACCGTGGCGCAGGTGCGGCGCTTAGAATGCCATCGGTGTTTTCCCAAATCCCACGCGCGGCGACATGCGGATGCATCGCTGCACGATCAGGTGACAAAACAGGTGCGACGCAAGCATCCGTTCCGTCAAAAAGGGCGGCCCAGTGATCTTGGGGGTGCTGCGCAAACATCTCTGTCAATCGCGCGCAGGCTTTGGGCCATTGTGAGGTGTCATAGGGCCTTGCGAAATCATCATCCGCGCCAAGGTCCATCACCGTCAGGAACAGCGCATAAAACTGGGGTTCAATACATTGCACACTGATATACCGCCCATCCGCACAACGATAGACGCGCGACCAATGCGGCCCGTCCAAAAAGCTCTGGCCGCGCTGCATCGACACCCCGCCGATGGATTGCAGCGACATCACAAGGTTCATCATATGCGCGGACCCATCGACAATGGCGGCATCCACGACAGTGCCGACACCGGTTTTCATCGCTTGGATCAGGCCAGACAAAACCCCCGCGACCAGATAGAGCGCGCCGCCCCCTATATCACCCACAACTGTGGCGGGCGTTTGGGGGATCGCATCAGGCGTCCCCGCATAATGCAAGGCGCCCGACAGCGCGATATAGTTCAAATCATGCCCTGCCACATGTGACAGCGGTCCTGATTGTCCCCACCCTGTCATGCGACCAAATACCAACGCGGGATTGTCACGCATCACGACATCCGGCCCGAGGCCCAGCTTTTCCATGACACCGGGGCGAAACCCTTCGATCACCGCGTCGGCCGCTGCAATCAGATCCCGCGCAATTGCAACATCTGCCGTCTCTTTCAGGTTTAGCGAGATGGATCGTTTTCCTGCGTCCAACGGGCTTTGCGCCGATTTAGCAGGGGAATGGCCGTCATCTTTGCGATGAATAACAATCACATCCGCGCCCAATTCTGCCAACATGCGCCCTGCAAAGGGCGCGGGACCCAAGGCTTCGACTTCTATGATTGTAACACCAGCAAGCATTTGGGCATCCTTTCACGCTTAACACTATTCACATTTGACACAGTCGCAAGCGCACAAAATCGGATTTTTAAGTGACCTTCCGTCATCTCTATGCTAGCGTTTTCAAAAAATGGGCAGTCACATGAAACGAATAGATCGCGCGGAAACACCGGCTGAGAAAATCGCCAAGGGCGAATTTATCTTGGTGATCGCCGAAAGGATTGCACGGGACACCGGTCTGGACGGGTTGTCAATGAACGCCCTGAGTGCCGCATGCAATGTCGCCAAAGGGACGCTGTATCTTTATTTCAAAACGCGGCATGAAATTTTGGCAGCACTTTTTGTAAAATCGCTTGGGGACTGGATCGCGCGGTTTGAACGAACGCTGACAAACACGATGTCATACGATGATTTTTGCCAAACCTACGCCGCAACACTGATCCAAGACGATTTGATTTTACCACTTATGCATGCGGCGCATGATCAATTTGATGCCGGACTGCCAGACGAAACATATCAAGAGATGATGGAATCGTTCCAGCAGATGTTGGACCGACAAGCACAAATTTTTTGCGACGCGCTGAATATTGATTCTGAAACCGCGTCGCGTGCGGTCTGGGCATTTTATACTGCTGCGCTTGGGGCGGGGCATTTTGGCGCAGTTGAACGCAAACGCGCGGCGTTGTCATCCGACATCGTACACTTCCGCGATGCGCTGCGGTTTGAAACGATGTTTCTAAATGTGGTGTCCCAGCTCAATCTGGGCGGGCACAGCCGTTAGATTACAAATATTTATATCTAATTTACTTGACAGATTGCAGGTGCGCGGTCTTCACTGAGGGTGACGCAGACCGATGTGAGAGGCCATTCAAACCAACCAATTCGCGAAACACTGCGATATTGGTGATAAGAACACGCTTTGATTATTAAGTGTTGCGCAGAAAAAACTGGTAATATAACCTTGCCAATACCGAGGTCTAAATCGTGATTGCGATCCTAAATATAAACAGTGAGGAACAATTTAATGGAAAGAAGAAGTTTTCTGAGCGGTGCCGCCGTCGGCGTTGTTGCAGGTGCGGCAGCCGTTGCCGCTTATAACTCGAGCCAGAGTAAAAATGCTAAAAGCGAAGAACTCAGTGCTCCAGCTGTATCACAAGGCACACGAGCGATGACCATTGTGTCCACTTGGCCACGTGACTTCCCAGGGTTGGGTATTTCGGCGCAACGCTTTGCTGCACGCGTAAATGAAATTTCAAACGGAGCTATTCAGACCGAATATTTCGCAGCCGGAGAACGTGTTGGCGCATTCGATGCGTTTGACGAAGTGTCTTCTGGCAATGCAAACGCGTATATCGGCGCGGATTACTACTGGACTGGTAAACACCCGGGCTTCGCGTATTTCACATCTGTTCCATTTGGCATGTCCACACAAGAATGGAACGCATGGATCAAATACGGCGGCGGCCAAGAGCTTTGGAACGAACTGTCCGGCGAATTTGGTACAGTGAAATTGCCAGTTGGTTCAACAGGTACCCAAGCGGGTGGTTGGTTCAACAAAGAAATGGAAAGCCCAGACGACTTTAAAGGTTTGAAAATGCGTATGCCAGGCCTAGGTGGTCAGGTTATCACAAAAATGGGCGCGTCTTCGGTATCTTTGCCAGGCGGCCAAATCTATGAAAACCTTGTATCTGGCGCGATCGAAGCGACCGAGTGGGTTGGTCCATACAACGACTATTTCATGAAGTTCTATGAAGCGTCGAAATACTACTACACCGGTGGTATGCACGAGCCAGGCGGCGGTCTTGCACTAGGCCTGAACGCATCTTGGTGGGGCTCTTTGACCGATTGGGAACGCACAGTCATCACAGCTGCAGCCTATGAAGAGCATGCTGCGTCACATGACGAAGCTATGGCGAAAAACGGCGAGTACATGCAAAAGCTGATCGACGAGCAAGGCGTTCAAGTTCGCAACTTTAACGACGACATCTGGGATGCGTTCGGTGTGGCGGCGGAAGAAGTGTTCGAAGAAACCCGTGCGCACTCTGCATTGGCGACGAAAATCGACGATCATTTCCAGCAAAAGCTGCGTGAAATCGGCGGCACTATCGCGTCGTTGGAAGGTACATTTATCAACCAACGTAACCGTATCTTGGGCATTGGTGGCTAAGTCGGCGAACAGCTGATCTATGGCGAGGTTTGTGTTGGCAGGCCTCGCCATTCCTATATCGTGCCGGTCCACATACGCCGTCATCATGACATTCGGTCCGGCGATATTTCGCAGAATTTAATTTTGTGAATTCAGACACATTTTCCTTTTGGAGAGGGCACATGTCAGATTTGGGCAATTCCCCCAATGTCGAAAAGCATGGTACACCTGCCATCCTGCCGCGTTTGTTCGGTTGGGGATCTTTGGCGGTTCTTGCTGGTTTTTTGATCAATAACATCCTGAACATTGGATATGGCACACCACGCGTTACTGAAATCCCGACGGTCGGGATGTCAGGCGGGGCGTTGATCACTGTTGGTATTTACGTTGTTGGTTTGGTCATTGCGTTGGCATATGTCCGTTCGACCCCGAACCAATCGCTGCGGTGGGATGCGCAAACCATCCACAATTTCAACTGTTATCTGGTTCGCGCCCTGTTTTGGAGCGTGTTCATCGTTGGGATTGCGGACGCGGCCCTGTCGTTCCTGCGTGTTGAAGAAGTCTTGAACCTTTGGTTCACGGTTGAATTTGCCCGTGAATTTGGACGCGCGGCGTTTGTGGCCCCCTATATTCACATGCCCTTGATCGTTGTGGCCTTTACATTGGCCCGCTTTACCCCGACACTCGGGTTCCATTGGCTGGCCGCGTTGATTGCCGCCGCCGAATTGGGCATCGTGCTGTCGCGCTTTATTTTCTCATATGAACAGGCGTTCATGGGCGATCTGGTTCGCTATTGGTACGCGGCCTTGTTCCTGTTTGCGTCCGCCTATACCCTTTATGACGAAGGTCACGTTCGGGTTGATATCGTGTTTGCCGGTCTGAATTCCCGCGCCAAGGGCAAGGTGAACGCCATTGGCACTGTGTTCTTGGGCATGTCCACGGCTTGGGTGATCTTGATCGTTGGGTTTTCTGGCCCAACTTCGATGATCAACGCGCCTGTGCGCACCTTCGAAGTGTCCCAATCCGGCAGCGCAGGCATGTATATCAAATATCAAATGGCTGTCTTTATCGGCCTGTTCGCTATCACCATGCTGATCCAATTTGTCAGCTATTTCCTAAGTGCAATCGCAGACAAACGGGATGAACCTGGTCGCCGCGAAATCACTGCTGTTTCTCACTGAGGTCTATGATGGAACTGTTTTTTCTTCTTATCTTAGTCGTCATTATGGCAGTCGCGTTGGGGTCGGGTTACCCCGTTGCTTTCGCACTGCCTGGTGCGGCGATTATCACGATTACGCTTGCGGCTGTGGCAGGATACCTGACCATGGGCAACACAGCGGCGTTTTTCCATTCGGGCGGCCCCTATGAATGGTTGTCAGCGGGGGTTTTGAACCTGCGCGGCGTCTATTGGGAGGTCGAGCGAGACACGCTCATTGCGATTCCTTTGTTCATTTTCATGGGCATCATGCTGCAACGCTCAAAAATTGCCGAAGATCTGTTGGTCACAATGGCACAGTTGTTCGGTCCGGTGCCCGGTGGTTTGGGGATTTCTGTTGTGTTCGTGGGCGCATTGCTGGCCGCGACAACGGGGATCGTTGGTGCGACCGTGGTTGCGATGGGGATGATTTCTCTGCCCGCTATGTTGCGCAACAACTATTCGCCATCACTTGCGACAGGGACGATTGCCGCCTCTGGTACCTTGGGGCAGATCATTCCGCCATCAATCGTGTTGATCATCTTGGCGGACCAATTGGCATCCGCCACGGACCAAGCGTCAACAGCGCGTAAAGCCTTGTTCAAAGAAACAACTGGCGAATTGCAAATGCCATCGGTCTTTGACGTGGGATCGACATCTGCGGGCGAAATGTTCCTTGGCGCCTTTGTGCCGGGTCTGTTGTTGGTCGCAATCTATATGGTCTACATCCTGGGCTATGCAATCATCAAACCCAAGTCGGCCCCAGCCGTTCCTTACGAAGGATCCTATGACCGCAAATTCCTTGGCACGGTGCTGCTGACGCTGGTTCCGCCGCTTGCTTTGATCTTTTTGGTGTTGGGATCGATCATCACAGGGATCGCAACCGTGAACCAAGCCGGCGCAATCGGCGCGGCGGGTGCATTGATCATGGCAGGTTACCGTCTTGAAGGGGATCACAAGTACCCATTCGCCCCTGCGATTGTGTCAATCCTTGGTCTATTGGTCGTGGCCTTTGCCTTGATGAACTATCCCATGAACGTGAAAGCAGCGCAAACAGCCGAAGACTTTATGGGGATCACAATCGGTGCCGTCGGCACCGTGATGATCCTTGTTGGTGTCGTTTGGTCGGCCTTCCGTGCCTTTAAGATCGAAGATACGCTGAATGGCGTGATGATGGAAACTGCCAAAACAACTGCGTTGGTTTTCGTCATCCTGTTGGGTGCGGCCATGTTGACCGCAGCCTTCCGCGCCTTTGGGGGCGAAGAATTGGTTCGCGAATTCCTGGTCTCGTTGCCCGGTGGGTTCTGGGCGCAATTCATCATCGTTATGGCGGTGATCTTTGTATTGGGCTTCTTTTTGGACTTTATCGAAATCGCGGTTGTGGTTGTGCCGATTGTGGCGCCGATTTTATTGGCTGATCCGTCTGCCAACATTACCGCAGTTTGGTTGGGTGTGATGATTGGTTTGAACATTCAAACATCGTTCCTCACGCCGCCCTTTGGCTTTGCGCTCTTTTATCTGCGGGGTGTTGCGCCTGCGACGGTTAAAACAATTTCGATGTACAAAGGTGTCGTTGCCTTTATCTCATTGCAGTTGTTGGCACTTTTGATCGTTGGGTTGTACCCGCCACTGGTGAACTATCTGCCAAACCGATCAAGCTTTCTGTCCGAATCTGCGCCCCCCCCGCGCAACCCGCGTCTTCAGTTCTGTCTTGATCAATTTGTCATGGACGAATTGGCGTCAGGCACGTCGACCACGTTGAACGCGATTGAAATGGCAAAAGCGATCAACACCGCAAACATGCCAAAAGATTTGGTCAAGCTGTTGGCGTCATCGACAAAATCCGCGGATCAAGCAATCGCAGGATTGGGTGAGATCACAGCATCAGTCGATGCCGTATCCGCCGCAGAGGCAGATTATCGTCCAACATTGGTCTTTGTGCGTGGTTTGGAAAAGCAGATGCGCAATATCAAAGAACATCGTGACGTGATCGAGATGGAAGTCAGCCGTATGAATGACGACAATCCAAGACGCGGCGAATTGGTCGCGCAATTGGATGATATGAGCGCCGAAATCGAAGCCTATCGCGCACAAATCCCTGCGAATTGGGATGACATGCACGATACATTCAAGGTGCTAACCGACGCAGAAACCAAAGCGCGCAATACTTATCGCCGTGCCGCAGACAGCGCCTATGAGGATGCGGCCATGGCTATGGCGATGTTGGATGGCACACAAAGCTATCTGGCGTTGGAAGCTGATTTGATTGCGTTGAAAACTGTGATCGAAACCGCCGAATTTGACGTCTCAGAAGAGGCCACAAAAGAGATGGAGCGCGCTTTGCGTGACATCGAAGGGTCAGACGACGTTAAAAAGGCTTTGGGCAACGTCAAAAAATCGCTTGATAAGCGCAAGCAAGACCGTGAAAAGGCGCTCAAAGACTTTGAAAAAGTTATGACCGCCTATGAAGGTCAAAAAGAATGGCGTGCCTTGGCAGAAACCCAAGTGCGCGGTGATCTGAGCGCATATTTGGACGGTATTCGTGGCACAATCGGTGCCCGCGCCCAAGATCGTCTGACACGGGATCAGGCGCTGTATCTGGCGTCGTGTACTGCCAACCACAAAGATTTGTCACTGAATTTCTAGGACATTTCTGATCAACACTTCAAAGGGGCTGTGCCGCGGCCCCTTTTTCTTTTGCGCGATCAAACGGACGCGACATGCTTGATTTTTCCGGCCCATACCAATATGTGTTGTCGACCCAACGATGGCAGTGTTCGACCATGATTAGCTATAGCTTGAAATGTGACAACGATCATACATTCGACAGCTGGTTTGCATCCGCTGATGCGTTTGACAAACTGTCTGGTGCGGACATGGTGACCTGTAACATCTGCGGATCGACCAAGGTGCAAAAGGCGATCATGGCGCCGCGTGTCTCGACCGGCAAAGCCGCAGAAACGACACCCCTGATGGCACCAGATGATCACACCGCGCGTGCCATCCAAGAGATGCGCAAAAAGATCGAAGCCAATTCGGATTATGTGGGAAAAAACTTTGCCGCAGAGGCGCGCAAAATGCATCTTGGGGACGCGCCGGAGCGGTCAATCTATGGCGAGGCAAAACCAGAAGAAGCAAAGTCCTTGATCGAAGACGGGATAAACGTTGTGCCCCTGCCATTTATGCCGAACCGAAAAACCAATTAAGTGTGCGGTTATATGTTGCACCTGAATTGATTGTATCTTGTATCTGATCGCGCAAACGCATAAACCCGCCGCAATTCAGGGATAAAGGGAAAGTCATGCCCGTCTTAGTCATGAAATTTGGCGGAACGTCCGTCGCAACGTTGGATCGAATTAAACGTGCCGCAAAGCGCGTCGCGCTTGAAGTTGCCAAGGGATACGATGTTATCGTCATCGTATCAGCCATGTCTGGCAAGACGAATGAATTGGTTGGATGGGTGAACGAAACCTCGCCTTTGTATGACGCCCGCGAATATGATGCGGTGGTGTCGTCCGGTGAAAACGTCACCGCAGGCTTGATGGCATTGACGTTGCAAGAAATGGACATCCCCGCCCGCAGTTGGCAAGGATGGCAAGTGCCATTGATCACGACATCTGCCCATGCCGCAGCGCGGATCGAAGACATTCCAAATGAAAATATCAACGCGAAATTTGCCGAAGGCATGAAAGTCGCCGTCGTGGCAGGATTTCAGGGTATTTCCAAAGAAGGCCGCATCACAACATTGGGCCGCGGTGGATCGGATACGACCGCCGTTGCCTTTGCCGCCGCTTTTGATGCGGAACGCTGTGACATCTATACAGACGTTGACGGTGTTTATACCACAGATCCGCGTATTTCTGAAAAAGCCCGCAAGCTTGATAAAATCAGCTTTGAAGAGATGTTGGAATTGGCGTCTTTGGGTGCCAAAGTCTTGCAAACGCGATCCGTCGAATTGGCGATGCGCTATAAAGTGAAATTGCGTGTTCTTTCAAGTTTCGAAGAACCATCAGATAACGCAGGTACATTGGTCTGCGCCGAGGAGGAAATCATGGAATCCAACGTTGTATCGGGCATTGCATATTCCCGTGATGAAGCGAAAATGACCCTTGTGTCCGTCGAAGATCGCCCAGGCATTGCGGCCGCCATCTTTGGCCCATTGTCGGATGCTGGCGTGAACGTTGATATGATCATCCAGAATATCGGCGAAGACGGTCTCACGGACATGACATTTTCTTGTCCAACCGACCAAGTGCTGCGCGCCCAAAAGGCATTGAACGCCACCAAAGACAGCGGTGCGTTGAAATTCGAAGAATTGATCGCAGACACCAATGTGGCAAAAATTTCCGCCGTAGGCATTGGCATGCGTTCGCAATCCGGCGTTGCGGCCAAGATGTTCAAGACTCTTTCTGATGAAGGAATAAACATTAAGGTCATTGCGACATCAGAAATCAAAATTTCTGTGCTGATTGATCGAAAATACATGGAACTTGCGGTTCAGGCGTTGCATGATGCATTCGAGTTGGAGAAAGCATCCTAAGGGGGCACCACGCCCATGCCACATCGGCGAGAAAGCGACAGTCGCAAGCTATTAGGCCGCTTGCGCGATACCATGGCCGAAGAGGCCAAGGGACAAGAGCGGCTTGATAAAATCACCCATCTGATTGCGGATTCGATGGGAACAGAGGTGTGTTCCATCTATTTGTTCCGCGACGAAGACACGCTTGAACTTTGCGCGACCGAAGGTTTGAACCGCGAATCTGTGCACCAAACCCGCATGCGTTTAGGTGAAGGTTTGGTGGGCCAAGTCGCCAAAACCAGCAAATTGGTGAACACCGCCGACGCACCGTCGCAAAAGGGCTTTCGCTATATGCCCGAAACGGGCGAAGAAATCTATTCGTCGTTCCTTGGCATTCCAATCCAACGTTTGGGCGATACGTTGGGCGTTTTGGTGGTGCAATCCAAAGTGGCCCGCGAATTTTCTGCTGATGAAATCTATGCGCTCGAAGTGGTTGCGATGGTTCTGGCCGAAATGGCAGAACTGGGTGTTTTTGTCAGCGAAGAAACAGGCGTAAAAGCGCTTCACCAACGTCCAACCCTGTTTCGCGGAAGCACCGCACAAGAAGGCGCTGCCAAGGGTCATGTCTGGCTGCACGAACCCCGCGTCGTCGTGACAAACCTTGTGTCCGAAGATCCCGACGCCGAAAAAATCCGCCTCAATGAGGCGGTCACAACGCTCCGC
>RGAJ01000070.1 GCA_009920225.1 Paracoccaceae bacterium | reverse complement strand
GGGGCAAATCAACGGGTCGGATGCGCGATTGATTGATCATGACGACGTGCGGCGTATGGTTGACGATATCGATGCCTTGGCTTTGATGTCCCGTGGTATTGCGCATTTGGCGATGATTGAGCTTGAGCGGGGGGATAAACCGGCATTGATTGAGTTCTTAACATCGATGGCCAAAGTGTTCGGGTCAGAAGCCGGGATCCGCGCCGCAGAAACTGGAATGCAAGTGTTGGGCGGGTACGGTTATTTGACCGAATATGGATTGGATCAAACCTATCGCGATGCACGCATTACGGCGATTTATGAAGGTGCAAACGGTATTCATACGCGCACATTGGCGACGCGCGGTATCAAATCAGGGGGCGCAGAGGCTTTTGGCCAGTTGTTGCAGGATTTAGGCGCATCCCAAGATTCGCAAGAGCGGTGGGCCCAAGCGGTGGAATACGTGCAACGTGGATCGGCCACACATATGGCGCCCTATTTTTATCAGGTGGCGGCACAGGTGTTGGTTTCGGTACTGTCACATCATTACGAAGCACAGGCGGATACCCACCCTGATCCCGATCGTATCCGACGGGTCGCGCGTCATGTCTGCGTTCATGCGGATGCCGAGGCCACAAAGGGTATATTTATAATGAACGCGCTGTGCGCGTAAGACATATTTTTGATTGGGGCTTTGCCCCAAACCCTAGGATATTTTCGTACAGAAAATGAAGAAAAAACGCCCCGATCTTTGCGGGGCGTTTTTTGTTAGAAGTCTAGGTTTTCGACGTTGAGCGCGTTGTTTTGGATGAATTCGCGCCGAGGTTCGACGATATCCCCCATGAGCTTTGTGAACAAATCGTCCGCTTCGGCAGCGTCATCGATTGTGACTTGCAACAACGTGCGCGCGTCTGGATCAAGGGTGGTTTCCCAAAGCTGATCTGGGTTCATTTCGCCCAAACCTTTGTAGCGTTGAAGCGACAAGCCTTTTTCGCCTTCGCGCAGAATGGCATCCAATAGATCCAGCGGTCCGTGGATCAGTTGGTTTTTATCCTTGCGGATCAGGGTGGCGGTGGTGCCATACACCTCTTGTAGGCTTTGGGTTAGGCTGCCTGTTTTTCGTGCTTCGCCTGATCGTAACATGGGACCATCAAGGGTGCGCATTTCTTCGACGCCGCGCAGCATGCGTGACAGGCGAATGCCCAGATCCTGAGTGATCCGACCCGACCAGCCGCGTTCATATTCAAGGGCGATCAGGTTTAGGCGGTCTGCGACCTTGTCGGCGATGCCTTGAAGGTTGGCATCAACGGCCCCCGGAACAAAGGCGCCTGCGATGGCTGCTTGTTCCAGAATGTGGCGCGGGTAATGTGTTGGGAATGCTTCGAGAACGCGGCTGAGTTGGCGTGCCTCTTCTACAACGCGGGCCAAGTCCAAGCCTGCCATTTCGGCACCAGTGCCCAAGCGCAAGACCGCGCCATCGACGCCTTGGTTAATCAGATAATCATCGAGTGCTGCCTGGTCTTTGAGGTAGACTTCGGATTTACCGCGCGCCACTTTGTATAGGGGGGGCTGCGCAATAAACAAGTGACCCGCCTCAACGAGTTGTGGCATTTGGCGATAGAAGAAGGTGAGCAGTAGAGTGCGGATATGTGCGCCATCCACGTCGGCGTCGGTCATGATGACGATCTTGTGGTAGCGCAATTTCGATAGATTGAATTCGTCCCGTCCGATGCCTGTGCCGAGCGCCATAACAAGGTTGCCGATTTCTTGGGACGCAAGCATGCGATCAAACCGCGCGCGTTCCACGTTCAGGATTTTACCGCGCAAGGGAAGGATTGCTTGGGTTCGGCGATCGCGGCCCGTTTGCGCAGAGCCGCCGGCGCTGTCACCCTCTACCAAGAAGACTTCGGTTTTTGAGGGGTCTTTTTCGGAACAATCCTTGAGTTTGCTTGCCAAGAAATTGATGTCGAGCGCGGATTTGCGGCGTGTCAATTCACGCGCTTTGCGGGCGGCTTCGCGGGCCAATGCGGCTTCGATGATTTTTCCGACGATGATTTTCGCTTCGTTCGGGTTTTCTTCGAACCATTCGGCCAGTTTTTCGTTCACAAGGCTTTCGACTGCGGGGCGAACTTCGGAGGAAACAAGCTTGTCCTTGGTTTGGCTTGAAAACTTGGGGTCTGGGACTTTGACTGATAAGACACAGGTCAATCCTTCGCGGGCGTCATCGCCGGTAAAGTTGACCTTTTCACGTTTTGCGATCCCGCTGGTTTGTGCGTAATTGTTAATCGTACGGGTCAGTGCCGCGCGAAAGCCCGCCATATGGGTTCCGCCGTCGCGCTGTGGGATATTGTTTGTGAACGGCAAAACGTTTTCATGGTAACTATCGTTCCACCACATTGCGACTTCGACACCGATGTCGTCGCGTTCACCCAGCATGAAAATCGGATCGGTCATGATGGACGATTTTGAGCGATCAAGGTATTTCACGAACTCTTTCACGCCGCCTTCGTAAAACAGCTCGGAGCGCAGGGGTTCGATGGGGCGTTCATCTTCTAGGATGATGCGCACACCTGAATTCAAGAATGCCAATTCGCGAAGACGTTTTTCCAGCGTTTCAAAGGAATATTCGAGGTTCGAAAATGTGTCGGTCGATGCGAGAAACCGCACTTCGGTCCCTTTTTCGCCATTCGCGTCGCCAACGACGCGCAGATGTTCGACAGTGTCGCCATGTTCAAAGCGCGCATAATGTTCTTTGCCATTGCGCCATACGCGCAATTCCAACCAAACGGACAGTGCGTTCACAACCGAAACACCAACACCGTGCAGACCACCAGATACTTTGTAAGAGTTGCTGTCAAACTTGCCGCCGGCATGCAGCTGGGTCATGATGACCTCTGCTGCAGACACGCCTTCTTCTGTGTGGATATCGACAGGGATGCCGCGGCCATTATCACGTACGGACACGCTGCTGTCGGCGTGAATTTTTACGTGAACATAGTCAGCATGTTTTGCCAAAGCTTCGTCAATGCCGTTATCGACCACCTCATAGACCATATGGTGAAGCCCCGAACCGTCGTCGGTATCACCAATGTACATCCCCGGGCGTTTGCGAACCGCTTCTAACCCTTTGAGAACCTTGATGGAATCGGCGCCATATTCGTTTTCGTTTTGCTCGGCTTCGGACATTTATTAGACCCTTTGTAACTTGAACTGTTTTATACTGTTTCTGGGGGGGAATGTCACGCCCTACACAAGGTTTAGTGGGTATTTTATTACTTTATCCCGCGACACGCCGCTTGCGCCGCCCATTTGGATCGGCACAGCACGAAATCGCGATGAGGACTGATTACTTTTTGTTGCGATACACCTGATCTTCGGTCGGAAACGTGCGCGATTTTACGTCGGCGGCATAGGATGCGACGGCGGTTTCGATGCCTTCAAGCAGGTTGCCATACATTTTCACGAATTTTGGCGGTGTTGGGTTCAGGCCAAGCATGTCCTCAAGCACCAGAATTTGTCCGTCGCAGTCGGCAGAGGCGCCGATCCCGATTGTTGGGATTTGGATTTGTTTGGTGATCTTGGCGGCAAGCGGTTCAACCATGCCTTCAAGCACGATTGCGAATGCGCCTGCGTCTTGCACGGCTTGGGCGTCTTGTTCGTGTTCGATCCATCCGTCTTCGTCGCGGCCTTGGGTTTTGAAACCACCCATCGTGTGGGTCGATTGTGGTGTCAGACCGATGTGACCCATGACAGGGATGCCGCGTTCGACCAAGAAATGGATGGTTTCGGCCATCCGCTTGCCGCCTTCTAGTTTCACGGCACCGCAGTTGGTTTCTTTCATAATTCGAACGGCATTGCGGAACGCCATTTGCGGGCTTTCTTCATAGGTGCCAAAAGGCATATCCACCACGATCAGCGCCCGTTTTGTGCCACGTACCACGGCACGACCGTGCATGATCATCAAATCCAGCGGCACGGGAACGGTCGATTCCATGCCGTGCATGACCATGCCCAAACTATCGCCGACCAAAATAAAATCTGCATAGCGATCAACGATAGCTGCGGTGTGCGCGTGATAGGATGTCAGCGACACAATCGGATCGCCCCCCTTGCGTGCGGTCAACTGTGGGGTTGTGATGCGGCGAATGGGGGCTTGGGCGCTCATGTTAAATCCTTTTGGGCAGGGATGACGCATTGGTCAATCAGAAGAACAGGGTCAAAAGTGACGGCAAGTAAAATAACGATATCGCGATCAATCGGCCCTGTTATCGGGTCAAGGGTAATGGCGTCTTGGATGTCCACGGTTTCAACACGCGCCAAGGGTTCGCGGTCAATCATCGTCCAAATGGCTGATTTGATCTCGTCGCTTGTTGCCCCTGTGGCGACCAAATCGCGGGCCATATCAAAGCTTTGCCATAGAATGGGCGCTGCGGCGCGGGCATCGGGCGACAGGCGGGCATTGCGCGATGACATCGCTAAGCCATCCGCTTCGCGCACGGTGGGGATGGGGCGGATGTCTACGGGAATATCCAAATCACGCACCATGGTGCGGATCACGGCAACCTGTTGGTAATCCTTTTCACCGAAATAAGCGCGATCAGGTTGGAAAAGATTGAATAGTTTGGTGACCACCGTGGCCACGCCCCGAAAATGACCAGGCCGCAACGCACCCATTAATTTATTCGCTAAATCAGTGGTTTCCACGATTGTTTGTGCATCGGGATGATACATGATGTCGGGGGTCGGCGTGAACACCGCTGCCACGCCCGCATCGCGTAGCATGGCCAGATCCCGATCCATGTCACGGGGGTATTTTTCCAAATCTTCGGCGGATCCGAATTGTGTCGGGTTCACAAATATAGACGCGACAACGTGATCATTTTCGGCCTGTGCCGCGCGGACAAGCGACATATGCCCATCATGCAGATAGCCCATGGTCGGGACCAATCCAATGGTTCCTGTTGTTCGAAGTTCGGCCAGAACGCGCCGCAAATCCTGTTTGGTCGCACAGATATGCAAAGGGCCCCTCCAACCGATATATGCTGCATGCGCAATATATATGCTGCACCGGCAAAAAATTCAAATGATCTTTGCGTAGCGGATTTCTGACGTCGGTATCGCGTCGGTGCAACGTCGGTATTGCGTCGGTGGATCAGGTTTTTTTCAACCGTTGAACACACATCGAAATATGGGCCCGTCGGATCAAGGCTGCGGCTGCGACATCGCCGTTTTCCAAGGCATTTGCAGTTTCGTCAATTTCGCGGCGAAAGATCGTGATTTCGTGCCCCAAATCCATCCGCGAGATCGATTTTAACCAAATTCGGGCGGTGCGATAGTACAGGCGTTCCGACATATCCCGTAGGGGTTGGTTGGTGGACAGCGATAGGCCAAAATCGAAAAAATCCATGTTCAAACGCGCAAAGGCACGGGCATCAGGAAGCGCGGCCAGATCATTTCCGCGCTGTTGAAACCCGCGCGCAGTATCAATCACGCGATCATCAATCGAAATGGGGCCAAGCACGCCAATCAGCTGCGCAAGTTCCATCCGTAGGTCATAGACATGTTGCATTTCATGGATATCGACATCAGTGACCAATGTGCCAACGCCATGGACCGATTGCACCAACCCTTCGTCTTCGAGCCGTGCAAGAACGCGGCGCAGCGGCGTGCGTGAGATGCCGAATTCTTTTGCCAAGGCTTCTTCTGATAAACGTGTATCGGGGGGGTAATCCAACAGGCAAATCCTATCCCTCAATTGGGAATAGAGCATTTGGTTCCGATTTGGCGTCGTGTCCGTCATCAGGTCATCTTTTGCCCAAGACCATCGAGCATGTTTAAACAGGCCTCAAGCTGGTCCAAGGCGACATATTCGTCGGCCTTGTGGGCTTGGGCGATGCTGCCGGGGCCGCAAACAATGGCAGACAAACCCATCGATTGGAACAATCCTGCTTCGGTGCCAAAGGGAACCAAATCGGCAGCATTCGCGCCTGTTAATTTCATGACCAGATCCTTGATGGCGTTCTCGTCCATTGGCTCTAGCCCATCCACTTCGCCGATTGTTTGTGTATCAATCCGCGCATCGGGATGAACCGCACGCATCGCGGGCAACAGCATGGTGTCGACATAGGACGCAATCGACGATTTCATATAGTCAAAGTCGGATTTCTGCACAGGGCGGAATTCCCAATCAACCTCGGCCTTTGACACAATCACGTTATGCGCCACGCCACCGCGAATGCCGCCAATGTTCATTGTGGTCCATGGGGGTTCAAAGCGGCTATTGTCCGGGGTGCGCGATTTCATATCTTCGCGCAATTCCATCAGGCGGGTGATGAAACGAACCGCATATTCGGCCGCATTCACACCCAGATCGGGAGAGGATCCATGCCCCGCCAATCCGTGGAATGTGGTTGTGTATTCACAACATCCCTTGTGGCCTTCGATCACGCGCATTTCGGTGGGCTCGCCAATCACTGCCATCGCGGGCTTGTATCCGCGCTTGATCAATTCGGGGATCATGGCAGACGCCCCAAGGCACCCCGTTTCTTCGTCATGGGTGAACGAAAAATGAATGGGGCGCTTCAGGTCCATTTTGGCGTAAACAGGGGCCATCGCCAACGTTGCCGCGATAAAGCCCTTCATGTCGCAAGCGCCGCGACCGAATAATTTCCCATCCCGCTCATCCAGCGTAAAGGGATCCGTGGTCCAATCCTGATCGGCGACGGGCACCACGTCGGAATGTCCCGACAGGACCAGACCGCCGTCGCGATCTGGCCCAAGGGTGGCAAACATATTTGCTTTGGTTCCTGTTTCGTCTTGATAGACATCGACACGGGCACCCAGTTCGGTCAGATAGGCGGCCATGTAATCAATCATGGCCAGATTGCTATCGGTTGAGATGGTCGGATAAGCGATCAAATCGGCAAGGATATCGCTTGTCAATGCAAGGCGTGTCATGGTTTTACAAACATCTTTCTGGGACGATCACACAGGGTGCGTGCCGGTCCGCTTTCTGTAATGACGATGGATTCGGTGATTTCCAAGCCCCAATCATCCATCCACAACCCTGGCATAAAGTGGAAGGTCATGCCAGACTGTAGGATCGACTGGTCCTCAGACCGCAGGGAAATGGTGCGTTCGCCCCAATCTGGTGGATAGCTTAGGCCGATGGGATAACCACAGCGTGCGCCACGTTCGATGCCGGCGCGCTCTAATGGCGCAGCCAGTGCGTTGGCGATATCACAGGCGCGATTGCCTGCGCGTGCGACGTCCAACCCTGCCTCGAGCCCTTCGACCAATGCGGCTTCGGCGCGCATTAGGTCATCAGGCGGTGTGCCAAGGAAAATGGTCCGACAAAACGGTGCGTGGTAGCGGCGATAGCAGCCTGAGATTTCGAAAAATGTGGCTTCGCCTGTGGCAAAGGGGCGTCCATCCCATGTTAAATGCGGCGCAGCTGCATCGCTTCCCGATGGCAGCAGGGGCACGATGGCAGCGTAATCGCCCCATGCGCCTTCGACACCGCGCACGCCGTCGGCCAGCACTTCGGCCACGATTTCATTCTTTGGAATGCCGGGTTCGACACGCTCTAACAAGCCATCGATCATCTTTTCGGAAATTGCAGCAGCTTTTCCCATGAATGCCAACTCTTCGGCCGATTTCACGCCACGCTGCCAGTTCACCAAGGCGGTTGCATCGACAAAATCGACATCTGGCATTTCGGTGGTCAGCGTTTCGAACGCTTTGGCCGAGAAATAATAATTGTCCATTTCAACACCGATACGCCCCTTGGCCCCGTATTCGCGTAGGATCTTGGCGAGATCTTGCATCGGATGGCGTTCTGTCGATTGAACGTAGTTGTCGGCATAGCCGTGCACGCGGTCATTG
>RGAJ01000069.1 GCA_009920225.1 Paracoccaceae bacterium | reverse complement strand
TGTGTTTGGCGTGATAGGCCACTTCGTCATCATATTCCATTTGGTTTGTGATTTCGGCCACACCTGCCCCCGTCACCGAACCCATGTTGTGATACCACCAATCAATCCGTTCGCCCGGTTTGCGATAATCCGGCGTCCATCCGAAATCGGCAGGATAGATATCGGTCGTCAAACGGTCTTCGAACCCATGAAGCTGATCTGGCCCCACAAAATGCATTTTGCCCGACAAACACGTATAATACCCCGCGCGACGCAGATGGTGGGCATAGGTGGGAATTGAGGACGCAAATTCCGCAGCATTGTCATACACCCCATTTTGCGATGGCAATTGACCCGACATAAAGGCCGCCCGTCCCGGTGCGCACAGTGGGCTTGCCGTATAGGCATTTGCAAAACGTGTTGAGCGTGCCGCAAGTTTTTTCAGATGCGGCGTGTGCAACCAGTCTGCCGGACCGTCAGGAAACAAGGTTCCGTTCAATTGGTCCACCATAATGATAAGGATGTTCGGTTGCTGTTTCATGATCATGCCCTGCGTTGCTTTGAATAACTTGGGCGCAGTTTCAACACTTTGAAACCTTTGTCATCACAAAAATGCCCCACCGATGGGCAGGGCATGATGTTTATTGGTTTTGATCGTTTTGTTGATCTGGGTCTTCTTTGCCAACGCCCTTAAAGACGAATTTAAACGGCATGGCCCAGAGAAACCCCAAAATGACATAAACCGCCAATTCAACCCAAAACGGTGGCCGATCAAACAGATCAATGACATTGACTGCCGCCACAACATACAGCGGCAAGCCAATCAGCAGGATGACCAATGACCATCTGCGCCGTGCTTTGTATCCCAGCGCCATCAGTCTTGGAATGGATCTGTGACAAGAATGGTGTCTTCGCGCTCGGGCGAGGTCGACAACAAGGCCACGGGGCATTCGATCAGCTCTTCAACGCGACGCACATATTTGATCGCGTTTGCAGGCAGATCTGCCCAACTGCGCGCGCCTTCGGTGCTTTCGCTCCAGCCGGGGACTTCTTCGTAGATCGGTGTGCAGCGGGCTTGTTGGTCGGCGGCAGTCGGCAAATAATCCATGCGGACGCCATCCAATTCATAGCCCACGCAGATTTTCAACGTTTCAAACCCGTCCAAAACGTCCAGTTTTGTCAACGCGATGCCAGTTACACCAGATGTCGCACAGGTTTGGCGTACCAAACACGCATCAAACCAACCACAGCGGCGCTTGCGCCCTGTTGTGGTCCCAAATTCATGGCCGCGTGTCCCCAAGCGGTCGCCATCGTCGTCCAAGAGTTCGGTTGGAAATGGGCCTTCGCCGACGCGGGTTGTATAGGCTTTGACGATACCAAGTACGAAATCAATGCCGCCCGGGCCGATACCTGTGCCTGTTGCGGCCTGACCTGCGATCACGTTTGATGATGTCACGAATGGGTATGTGCCAAAATCTACGTCCAACAATGCGCCTTGTGCGCCTTCGAACAGGATGCGTTTGCCGGCTTTGCGCTTTTCGTTCAGAACTTTCCAAACGGGGGCTGCGTATTTCAAAACCTCGGGTGCAATGTCCATCAGGTCTTGGACCAATTGATCGCGATCAACCGCATCCATGCCCAGCGCCGAGCGCAGCAAATTGTGATGCGCCAACAAACGATCCACACGTGTTTCCAATGTCGCGCGATCGGCCAAATCGGCAACACGCACAACGCGACGGCCAACTTTGTCCTCATACGCCGGGCCAATGCCACGGCCAGTGGTGCCAATTTTGGCAACACTTGTCGCGGATTCGCGCGCGCGATCCAATTCACCGTGCAACGGCAGGATCAGCGGCGTGTTTTCCGCAATCATCAATGTTTCTGGCGAAATGTCGACGCCTTGGGCGCGGACTGTTTCGATCTCTTTGACCAGATGCCAAGGATCCAACACAACACCGTTCCCGATCACGGACAATTTGCCACCGCGCACGACGCCAGATGGCAGAACGTGCAGTTTATAGACCGCGCCATCAATCACCAGCGTATGACCCGCGTTATGACCGCCTTGGAATCGCGCAACCACATCGGCGCGTTCACTTAGCCAATCGACGATCTTGCCCTTGCCTTCGTCGCCCCATTGTGCGCCGACCACAACTACGTTTGCCATGTCTGACCTTTCTGACTCTGTCTTCAAACCCGCGTTGATATAGCGCTGCTTGGGGTCAAATGGAACCATCAAATTGACGCATGGCAAAACTTAGTCCACAAAAGTCGGAAACCATGCGGATAAAGGGGATGAAAATGGGGTTTCTCATCAGGTGGCTTTTGGCGTTTGTGTTGGTCTGTGCGACCTATAACCCGACACAATGGAATTTCGTTCAATGGTCGTTGGCCAATTGGTCGACGCGGATGTCCATCACTGTTTTAATGGGTCTGATCCTATTGATCGGCTATATCATTTACCTGCGCGCGACACTGCGATCCATCGGCGGGTTTGGCATGGCACTGGTTGTTGCTGTGTTTGCTGCGCTTGTTTGGGTGTTTTCTGATCTGGGGCTTTTGGACCTGTCAAATCCCCAATTGACGACGTGGTTGGGGATTCTGGCCCTAAGCCTTGTTATGGGGATTGGGCTGAGCTGGTCTTTGATCCGCCGTCGACTGAGCGGTCAGGCCGATATGGATGACGTTTCGGAATAACAGGCGGTGTTTTGCGGAAATCGGGGTAATCAACCCTTGCCCCCACGGGAAACCTTATATATCTAGCCGCAAGAAACCTTATGACTGCGGGGCGCTATGGAAAACGTCGTACTTACCATTCACCTGATTTTGGCACTAGCTTTGGTCGGCATTGTATTGCTGCAACGCTCCGAAGGTGGCGGCCTAGGTATGGGTGGCGGCGGCGGCGATGGCGTTTTGTCCAGTCGCAGCGCGGCAACGGCACTGACCAAGATGACATGGATCTTGGCCGTTGGATTTATCATCACATCAATCAGCCTGACGATTATTTCTGCTGAGAAATCAGCTGGATCATCGATCTTTGATCGCTTGGGTGACAGCGCCCCTGCGTCAGAGGCGACAACGCCTGCGCTTCCTGATGTCCAAGACCTGTTGCCACCCTCTGCGGGTGATGCAACGCCATTGGTTCCAAGCGCGAACTAATACACAACCTATTGGGTCCACGAAAAAGACCGCATCATTATGTTGCGGTCTTATTGCAAAATTTTTGCGAATCCTATATGTCTTAAATCCCGTGATACTGCGATTCTTTTGTTGCAGTGGGACTAACATTTTGGGTTCGCCTGAAACAAAATCACGGGAGCGTTTTCGCGCATGGCAAGATACATATTCATCACGGGCGGTGTTGTTTCATCCTTGGGAAAAGGACTGGCCTCTGCCGCACTCGGTGCGTTATTGCAAGCGCGAGGCTACAGCGTTCGGTTGCGCAAACTTGACCCCTATTTGAACGTCGATCCGGGCACTATGTCGCCGTTTGAGCATGGCGAAGTGTTTGTCACCGATGATGGCGCGGAAACCGATCTGGATTTGGGCCACTATGAACGGTTCACAGGCGTCGCTGCGCGAACAACCGATTCTGTGTCCTCAGGCCGTATCTATTCCACCGTTTTGGAAAAAGAACGCCGTGGCGATTATTTGGGAAAAACCATCCAAGTGATCCCGCATGTGACCAATGAAATCAAAGATTTCTTGAAAATCGGCGAAGACGAAGTTGATTTCATGCTGTGTGAAATCGGCGGGACCGTCGGCGACATCGAAGGTCTGCCATTTTTCGAAGCCATCCGTCAGTTTTCCCAAGATAAACCACGCGGCCAATGTATCTTTATGCATTTGACGCTGTTGCCGTTTGTCAAAGCGTCAGGCGAATTGAAAACAAAACCGACCCAACACAGCGTGAAAGAGCTGCGTTCCATCGGCATCGCGCCCGATATCCTTGTGTGTCGCTCCGAAGGTGACATCCCCGAGAAAGAACGTGAAAAGCTTGCGCTGTTTTGCAACGTGCGCCCCGATTCCGTGATTGCGGCAAAGGATTTGAAATCGATCTATGAGGCGCCTTTGGCTTATCACCGCGAGGGTTTGGATCAGGCTGTTTTGGATGCCTTTGGTATTTCCCCCGCGCCAAAACCGGACCTATCCCGTTGGGAAGACGTCGCAGATCGCATCTACAACCCCGAAGGCGAGGTTAAAATCGCCATCGTCGGAAAATACACCCAGCTTGAAGACGCATATAAATCCATCGCCGAAGCCCTGACCCACGGTGGCATGGCGAACCGCGTCAAGGTCAATATCGAATGGGTCGATGCAGAAGTCTTTGAAACAGAAGACCCCGTATCCCGTTTGCATGGGTTTAACGCCATTTTGGTCCCTGGTGGATTTGGCGAACGTGGCACCGAAGGAAAAATCAAAGCGGCGCAGTTTGCCCGCGAAAACAAAGTTCCCTATTTGGGCATTTGTTTGGGCATGCAAATGGCCGTTATCGAAGCCGCGCGCAATGTGGCCGGATTGACAGATGCGGGATCCGAAGAATTTGATCACGAAGCAGGCAAAAAGCGTTTCGAACCCGTTGTTTATCATTTGAAAGAATGGGTGCAGGGCAATCAAACCGTTGAACGCTCTGTCGGGGATGACAAGGGCGGCACAATGCGGTTGGGTGCCTATTCCGCAACCTTGGCCGAAGGATCAAAGGTCGCAGAGGTCTATGGCACCTGCGATATCGAGGAACGCCATCGCCACCGCTATGAGGTTGCGATCAAATATCGTGATAAATTGGAAAATGCGGGTCTGCGCTTTTCCGGCATGTCCCCTGACGGAAGCCTGCCTGAAATCGTGGAATGGTCCGATCATCCATGGTTTATCGGGGTACAATTCCACCCCGAATTGAAATCAAAACCCTTTGAACCCCATCCGTTGTTCAAAGATTTCGTGCGTGCGGCTAAACAGGATGAACGTCTGGTGTAACCCTATACGGCACCGCCTGTGCGGTGCTGTGTTGGCCTAGGCGAACGGAATGCTGTCCTATCAACATATCTATCACGCGGGTAATTTAGCCGATGTTCACAAACATGCCCTTTTGGCATGTGTTTTGTCCTATTTAACCCGCAAGGACAAACCCATCAGCTATCTGGAAACGCACGCGGGCCGCGCGGTCTATAACCTTGTGTCGGATGAGGCGGTGAAAACGGGCGAAGCACGACAGGGCATTCAAAACCCTGACATTGCCGCATGGTTTGCGCCAGATCACCCCTATTCGCATGTGATTGCACAAACACGCCAGACACATGGGGATACGTTTTATCCCGGGTCACCAAAAATCGCCGAAACCCTGTTGCGTAACATCGACACCCTGCATTTGGCAGAGCTGCATCCCCAAGAATCCCACGCCTTGCAAATTGCAATGGGGGATGGGGTAAAGGTCTATCAAAAAGACGGCTTCGCGATGGCACAATCACTTTGCCCCCCTACCCCGCGTCGGGGCGTTTTGTTGATTGATCCCAGTTATGAAATCAAATCTGATTATAGCACACTGCCCACCTTCATCGCGCAAATCGCCAAGAAATGGAACGTGGGCACGATCCTTCTTTGGTATCCCGTCCTAAAAGACGGCGGCTATGCGCAGATGGTCAAAATGCTATCCAGACAGTTTCCCGATGCCGTTGATCATCGCGTCGCGTTTCCGCCCGCGCGTGAGGGTCATCGCATGGTGGGATCAGGCATGTTCTGCATCAATCCGACCTATGGGCTTCATTCCGAAATGGACCGATTGTCCAAGAAATTCGCATCCCTCGGTTAAAGTAAAAAACCAAAGCTATCATTTTTTGCAATACATATATTATTTCTTGAATGTGTTTGTGGCCTGTATTATATACAGCGCAACGTCATCAAGGAATGTCATCATGTTCGGACTATTCAAACCAAAAGCAGACCCCGCAATCACCGCGATTTTAAACGACGCCGCAAAAGGCAAGATCACGATCATTGATGTTCGTGACGTCTCCGAAGTC
Source organism: Paracoccaceae bacterium (assembly GCA_009920225.1). Taxonomy (GTDB): domain Bacteria; phylum Pseudomonadota; class Alphaproteobacteria; order Rhodobacterales; family Rhodobacteraceae; genus CAJXSD01. The sequence goes on along the minus strand of RGAJ01000069.1, from coordinate 1,919 downwards.
TCGCAGTCGGGCAAGGTCAAGGGTGCCAAGCATATCCCATTGATGCAACTGGCCAATATCGCCGACAGCCGCTATCCGGATCATGACAAAGATCTCAAGGCGAATCGCGCCGTTGCTGTATATTGCGCCTCGGGTGCACGCAGCCACATGGCCACGCAAGTTTTGAAAAAGCTTGGCTTTTCCAATGTCTCGAACATCGGTGGATTTGGCCAAGTCTTGGCAAGCGGCGCAGAGGTTGTTCCCCGCTAGGCAGGCTGATTTATCCTTGTCATCCGCGCATCATTCGCTACACATTTAGGAAAAACAAGGATTGAACCAATGCCCAAAGCGTATTGGGTGGCCCATGTCACCGTCGATAACCCCGCAGAATATGAGAATTACAAAGCGGCAAACGCCGTGGCCTTTGCCAAATATGGTGCGCGTTTTGTCGTGCGGGGCGGCGACCAAGAGGTCATGGAAGGCACATCACGCGCCCGCACTGTCGTGATCGAATTCAAGGATCTAGAAACAGCCAAAGCCTGTTATCACAGCCCTGAATACCAACATGCGCTGTCCCTGCGCGCGCCCATATCCACGGGGGATTTGGTCATTGTAGAAGGCTATGACGCATAATGTTTGCCGATTTTCTGAAATCACTTTTGGCCCCTGCGCCCGCGCAATTATCCGATACGGATGCCCGCTTGGCGCTCTGCGCGCTATTGGTGCGTGTGGCGCGGTCAGATGAACACTACGATACCCATGAAATCGCGCAAATTGATCGCGTGATGGCGACGCGATACGGGCTTGGCCCAAGAGACGCAGAAACGTTACGCGCCCAAGCCGAAGTGTTAGAGGCCGAAGCCCCCGACACCGTGCGCTTTACCCGCGCGATTAAAGATGCGGTGCCATATGTGGATCGCATCGGGGTGATTGAGGCCCTGTGGTCAATTGCATTGGCCGACGGGGAACGCGATGCCGAAGAAGACGCGGTTATTCGATTGGTTGCGAACCTTTTGGGCATCACCGATGTCGAAAGCGCATCTGCGCGTCAACGTATCGCCCAATGATCGCCTGTTTGCCCATGTATGATTTCGCGCACCTTCGTGCAGCGCATGATCAGTTTTGGGCATTGATCAGGGCAGAGCTTGGGTTTGGCCCCGCGCAATTGACACGTGACCCCGACATCTGGGCGCAGTGGCAATCAGCTGATTTGGTAGTGGGACAAACCTGCGGCATGCCCTATCGCGAACGGTTGCATGACAAGGTGTCCTATGTGCTGACCCCTGATTATGGGATCGAAGGATGCCCTGCAGGGTATTACAATAGCCTGATTTTATCGGCCAATGCTGACCGCGATTTGATGTCTTATGATCAGGGGCGCTTTGCCTATAACGATGCGCTCTCGCAATCCGGTTGGGCGGGGCCTGTGACCTATCTGACACGACACGGCATTCGCCCAGCGGTCGGCGTTGAAACAGGGGCGCATGTCCAATCCATGTGGGCGGTGCGCGAGGGGCGCGCCGATTTTTGCGCGGTGGATGCCAACACCTATGCCTTGGCTTTGGTGGAATATCCCGAACTTGCGTCCTTGCACATCATCGCACGTACGGATCCCACGCCTGCGCTTCCCTATATTTGCGCCACCAGATTTGATGCCGCGCGCGTTGCCGCAGCCGTGCAAAATGCATTCACGTCATTGGAACAGAATCAGAAATCGCAAATGCGTTTGCGCGGTTTTATTCGCCTCAGCACGGATGAATATCTGTCGGTGCCTTCCCCAACGTCACCTGACAAATTGTTCAGTTGAGCAGACCATTTGTTTAAAAATGACCAAATTCCTGCGCCTTTGAACATTGCAAACTGGCAAAATTTCGGTCCTATTTGATCAAACAAAGTACAAGAACAGGGAATCACGTGTCGCAAAATACCCCCGTCATTCA
>RGAJ01000068.1 GCA_009920225.1 Paracoccaceae bacterium | reverse complement strand
GGGGCATCCTGTATGGATCTGATGCTGCATCGCATTACCAAGGACTACGGCGAAGAATTGGCGTTTTGGGTTGCGGATCAAATGATCTATTCTGCGCCGCGCACCTCAACCAACGCGCAGCGCATGTCCGTGCTCAATAAAACGGGGGTGCGTCATGTCAAATTGGCGCAAACCGTGGATCTGATGTGGGCCAACCTAGAGGACCCCATTCCACCGTCTGAATTGGCAGACGTGATCGGGCTTTCAACCCGTCAATTGGAACGGTTGTTTCAACGTTATTTGGAAACGTCGCCAAAGAAATACTATCTTTCATTGCGACTGGAAAAAGCGCGCAATTTGTTACGTCAAACACCGATGCCCATCATCGATATCGCGGTCGCGTGCGGGTTTGAATCGCCGTCGCATTTTTCAAAATGCTACAAAAAGCATTATGGCACCCTGCCCAGCCGCGAACGCGCTTTTGAAACACAATAGCCGCGCATGTGCGCGGCCATAGGTATCGTTATAGAAAAGGGGCCCACAGGCCCCTTTGTCATCTATTATCCGCACTTGGAATGACCGCAGCTGCGGCAGGTCATGCAGCCTTCGACCATTTGTAGGTCAAACTGACCGCAGCTTGGACAGGCTTTGCCACGGCTTTCACCCAGATTGACAACTTGCTTCATTGCTTGCGGGTCTTCTTTCAATGCCATTCCTTCGCCGGCTAAGAACCCAATGGCCACCATGTGCTGTTCCAAGACACCACCAATCGCGGCCAAAATGGACGGAATATATTTCCCTTGTACCCATGCACCACCGCGTGGATCAAAGACGGCTTTCAATTCTTCGACGACGAACGATACATCACCACCACGACGGAACACAGCCGAAATCATCCGTGTCAGTGCAACAGTCCATGCGAAATGTTCCATGTTTTTGGAATTGATGAACACTTCGAATGGTCGGCGATGACCGTTGATGATCACATCATTCACAGTGACATAGATCGCATGTTCGCTGTCTGGCCATTTCAGCTTGTACGTATTGCCTTCCAACGTTTGCGGACGATCCAAAGGTTCGGCCATATAAATGACCTCTGCGCCGGTATCGATTTCTGGTGTTTTCTCTGAGCTTTCAGACACAGACAAAACAGACCCCGTCACATCGTTTGGACGATAGGTTGTACAGCCCTTACAGCCTGTTTCATAGGCTTCCATATACACATCTTTAAAGGCGTCAAAGCTGATGTCTTCTGGACAGTTGATCGTCTTGGAAATCGAGCTGTCGATCCATTTTTGTGCCGCAGCTTGCATTTTCACATGCGCCAAGGGTGCCAGTGTCTGTGCGTTCACGAAATACGATGGCAGCGCTTTGTCACCAAATTTATCGCGCCACATTTGAACGGCATAATCAACGACCTCTTCTTCGGTCCGTGATCCGTCTTTTTGCAGAACCTTGCGTGTGTAAGCATAGGCAAACACAGGTTCGATGCCAGATGACACGTTGCCAGCGTACAAGCTGATTGTGCCTGTTGGCGCGATCGATGTCAGCAATGCGTTACGAATGCCATGTTCGCGGATCGCGTCACGGACGTCGGCGTCCATGACTTTCATCGCTTCGGATTGCAAATAGGGCTCTGCATCAAACAGCGGGAACGCGCCCTTTTCTTTGGCCAGCTCAACAGACGCCAAATAAGACGCACGTGCGATTGCATGCAGCCATTCATCCGTTTTTGCAGCGGCTTCGTCTGTGCCGTATTCCAAGCCTGTCATCAACAAAGCATCTGCCAAACCTGTCACACCCAAACCGATGCGGCGTTTGTTTTGCGCTTCAATCGCTTGCTCGGGCAGTGGAAAGTTCGATGCGTCGACAACATTGTCCATCATGCGAACCGCAGTCGCCACCAATTCATTCAAAACATCCAGATCGACTTGGGCGTTTTTCTCAAACGGATCTTTGACCAAACGGGACAGGTTGATAGAACCCAGCAAACATGCACCATAGGGCGGCAAGGGTTGTTCGCCACATGGGTTCGTCGCGGCGATGGTTTCACAATAATGCAGGTTGTTCGCCTTGTTGATGCGGTCGATAAAAATCACGCCTGGCTCTGCGAAATCATAGGTGGATTTCATGATCTTGTTCCAAAGATCAAGCGCGTTCACAGTTTTGAACACTTTGCCTTCGAATACCAAATCCCATGATTTGTTTGCCTTCACGGCTTCCATAAAGGGATCAGTGATCAACACCGATACGTTAAACATCCGCAAGCGCGCCGCATCAGATTTGGCGGTGATGAAATCTTCGATATCGGGGTGGTCACAACGCATCGTGGCCATCATCGCGCCACGGCGGGACCCTGCGGACATGATCGTGCGGCACATCGCGTCCCAAACATCCATAAATGACAACGGCCCTGAAGCATCAGCTGCCACGCCTTTAACCAAGGCACCTTTTGGACGGACAGTGGAAAAATCATATCCAATGCCGCCGCCTTGCTGCATGGTCAATGCCGCTTCTTTCAGCATTTCAAAAATGCCGCCCATGCTGTCAGGAATAGTTCCCATCACAAAACAATTAAACAGCGTAACTTTACGGGCTGTTCCCGCGCCGGCGGTGATCCGTCCGGCGGGCAGGAATTTGAAATCTTCCAATGCGGAATAAAACTTGTCTTCCCACTTTGGCGCGTCTTTTTCGACGGTTGCCAGCGCACGTGCGATTCGCCGCCATGAATCTTCGACTGTTGCATCCAATGGTTTCCCATCGGCGTCTTTAAAACGATACTTCATATCCCAGATTTGTTCGGCAATCGGCGCGGCAAAGCGTGTCATCGTGGTTTCCCTTGGCGTTTAAAATTGTTGTTGTGATTAGGTCTTGATACATAGATGCTACACCATTTCAGGTCAACTTGCTATTTTGGCAAAAACGGATAAAAAACACTAAACCTAGGGGGTAAGCATTCATGGACTACATACATCTAGTCAAGCTTAGTGTCGGAACCGAGTCCGTTCAGGATCTGGAAAACTGGCAAAAAACGCCCTATTGCCAAGGGCCTGATGGATTTCCGCGGCATGTGACACGCATGTGGCCAAAGAAAGAGACCGAGATTTTGGCCGGCGGCTCGATCTATTGGGTGATTAAAGGAATCATCCAATGCAGGCAACCGATTCTGCGTCTGGATGAGGTGATCGGCGACGATGGTGTGCGCCGCTGTGCGATTGTTTTGCAACCCGGTTTGATCCCGACGACCCCTGCCCCCAAACGCGCTTTTCAAGGGTGGAGATACCTAAACCCCCAAGACGCGCCACCCGATTTGGGCACGAAGCGCGCAACTGATGACGATCTCCCCCCCGCGTTGGCGGGGGCACTGGCTGACATTGGCGTCTTATAGCGCCAACTTATGCTTGAGCGCTTTTAATGTTGTGATGTCTGCGGCATCCATCGGTGCGGTCTTTGACCAAAACAAAGATGCTTGGGATTTCAGGATCAAACCATCGCTTAGGATTTTCAAATGATTGGCCCGCAGCGTTTCACCCGATGATGTGATGTCGGCGATGGCTTCGGCGGTTTCATTTTTTACGGTGCCTTCGGTCGCGCCTTGGCTATCGACGATTTGATAATCCGCAACGCCATGCGATTTAAGGTAGTCGCGCACCAACCTGTGATATTTGGTTGCGATGCGCAACCGAAACCCGTGATGCGCCCGAAAGGCGGCGGCCGCGGCATCCAGATCATCCATCGTATCCACATCCACCCAACAGGTTGGAACAGCGATAATCAAATCCGCATGTCCAAACCCCAACTCAGCCAAGGTTTCAACACGCTGCGCCCAAAGGCTAAGTTTTTCTTGGATCAAATCTGTGCCTGTGACACCCAAATGGATGCGGCCCGCTGCCAGTTCGCGAGGAATTTCACCGGCAGACAACAGAACCAATTCGACACCGTCAATTCCATCAACGCGGCCCGAATATTCGCGGTCCGACCCTGTGCGCGACAATTGAATGCCGCGATCCCCGAACCAATCGAATGTCTTTTCCATCAACCGCCCCTTGGACGGCACACCGATTTTCAAAGTCATGCGGCACCCCCAGTCAAGGACAGCATGAGATCAGGGCGGATGACACCACCCACCGCCGGAATTTCTGCGCCGCGCCCCAAACGTCGGGTCAGCGCATCATATCGGCCACCCGTGGCAACAGGAGGCAAATCATCATGCCCTTCGGCATAAAACCCAAACACAAACCCATCGTAATATTCCATAGAGGTCCGGCCATAGCTGGCTTCGAACATCAGATGATCCACATCGATGCCTTGGTCCGCCAATGCGGCGACACGATCACCAAATCGATCAACTGCCTGCTCAAGCAACGTCTGACCGGCGGTCAATTCGCGAAGATGGGCAACAGCATCACGGCAGGTTTCTTTGACCGATAAAATCTGATCCAACAAATCCAACTCCGCATCCGACAGGTGCGGCGTTTGCGCATCCACACGCAACGCGTCAATCCGCTCTGTCACTTCGGATTTGGATCGCAGCCCATTAAATGGCCCCGCAAATTGGAACGGATCCACGGCATCCAACAGCGCGCGACGCGTGTCAGGCACCGCCAAGCGCCCCGCGAACCGATCCAAAAGCGCGCGAAACCGCTTAGGTCGCCAGATGTGGCGCATCAGCGCGGCCTTGCGACGATCCGACGTGTTCAACCCTTGAACCGCAGCGGTCAAAATACCAATGTCCCCTGTCGCCGCGCGCACAGGAACATCGCCCAGCGCACGATTGATCAGGGAAAACACCTCTGCATCGGTTTCCGCGGGATTGGCGCGGTCGAACACCTCATATCCGACTTGGATATATTCGTTTGGGCGGCTTGGGTCGTCTTCTTGACGCCGAAACACCACCCCGTTGTAGGTATAGCGCGCAGGCTCCGCACCGTGGTCCATATGCATTTGAACAACGGGAACCGTGAAATCCGGGCGTAGCATTTGTTCGCCGCGCAATGCGTCAGAGGTGACATAGGCACGCGCGCGAATGTCTTCGCCATATAGATCCAAGAGCGTCTCTGCCGATTGCAGCATATCAGCGTAAACGTCTGTCGCACCTGCTTGTACAAACACGTCATGCAAACGCGCGGCTTCCGCCAATGTATCGAGACGCGATGGCATCAGCGTTGACCACCCAAAATTTCGCGTACCTTGGCGACCATATCGCCACGTGGCACGGTGAACTGGCTTGGGCGTTCTTTCCATTCCTCAAGCGTCGCATTTTCCGCCATTTGCGCGCCCAAAATCAGATCCTTGATCTGAATAATCCCTTGGGTTTTTTCATCACCGCCTTCGATGATGGCAACGGGGGAATTGCGTTTATCGGCATATTTCAATTGGTTGCCGAAATTCTTTGGGTTGCCCAAATACACTTCGGCGCGAATGCCGGCCGTACGCAGTTCGGTGACCATCGCTTGGTAATCGGCCATCCGATCACGATCCATGACCGTGACAACAACTGGGCCATGTGATTGCGACCCGATGCGGCCCTTTTCGCGCAGCGCGGCCAACAGGCGATCAACACCAATCGACACACCCGTCGCAGGCACAGATTGCCCTGTGAACCGTTTGACCAAATCGTCATAGCGACCCCCGCCAGAAACGGATCCAAACTGACGTTTGCGGCCCTTTTCATCAAAGATTTCAAAGGTGAGTTCGGCCTCAAACACCGGACCGGTGTAATATCCCAATCCACGCACAACTGACGGATCAAGGATGATGCGATCCGCGCCATATCCGCCGGCGTCCAATAATTCGGCCATGGTTTCCAATTCTGCGACGCCTTCGGCACCCACCATCGATGCGCCAATCGCGGCCCGCAGATTGGCCAAGGTTGCCGACGCCGTATCCCCGCGCGACGTTAAAAACGCCAACACAGGTGCCGCCTGATCGTCCGACAAACCAACGCCATCAATATACGCACCAGAGGCATCCAAACGCCCCTTGCCCAACAATTCGCGCACGCCCGCTTCGCCGACCTTATCGAATTTGTCGATGGTGCGCAAAACCGCGTCGCGCTGTGCGTCATCGGACAGGCCCATGCATTCCAACACGCCGTTCAACACCTTGCGGTTATTGATGCGCACCAAATAATCACCACGCGGAATACCAACCGTTTCCAATGTGTCCGACAGCATCGCGCAAATTTCGGCATCCGCGGCAACGGATGGCGCGCCTACGGTATCAGCATCACATTGATAAAATTGACGAAAACGCCCTGGTCCCGGTTTTTCATTGCGCCACACAGGGCCCATCGCATAACGGCGATAAGGGGTTGGCAGGTCATTGCGATATTGCGCATAAACGCGGGCCAAAGGTGCGGTCAGGTCATAGCGCAGGGCGACCCAATCGCTGTCTTCTTCTTGCCACGCAAAAACGCCTTCGTTCGGGCGATCCACATCGGGCAGGAATTTACCCAAGGCCTCAACGGTTTCAACCGCACTGCTTTCCAATGCGTCAAAGCCGTAATGATGATAAACACCCGCGATTTTTTGCAGCATTTCTGCGCGTTCGGTAACTTCGGTTCCGAAATAATCACGAAAACCTTTTGGCGTTTCCGCCTTGGGGCGCGGTTGTTTTTTGTCTTTGCTCATCATCACTGTCCCATTGGGTGAATAGATGGTTTTCCTCTATCGCAGATAGAACGGATGAGCAAGCAATGGGGGCCATTTTGGGCGATCTGTATCACGTCGGTAAAACGTCGGTATGACGTCGGTGCATGGCACAGGGTGTGTGATGCGGATCTAAACCTTGGGAAATCACGTTTGGCCAAAGCCCAGAGACCCCTTGCCGCCCACATATGGCGTCATGTCTGGATCACTGCGATCAGGCGCCATGCGGCCACACCGCGGGAAGAGGTGGGCAGATATTGAACCAACCACTGGTCAGTTCATATCTGCCCCGTACCATTATCCAACCACGTTGAATTCAGGGCCATAGGGGTAGCCCGTGATATTTTCATTTCCGTCCTCGGTGATGACCAAGATATCGTGTTCACGATATCCGCCGGCACCTGGTTGACCCTCTGCGATGGTCAGCATGGGTTCCATTGAAATCACCATGCCAGGTTCCAATACGGTGTCGATGTCTTCGCGCAATTCCAGACCTGCTTCGCGGCCATAGTAATGCGACAGAACGCCAAAGGAATGACCATAACCAAAGGTACGGTATTGCAGCAACTGACGCTCTTCAAAGAAAGCGTTGATCTTGTGCGTAACCTCGGCGCAGCTGACACCAGGTTTCAACAGGCTCATGCCATATTCATGCGCAGCGACGTTGGCTTCCCAGATTTTAAGCGATGCTGGATCCACCTCTTTGACGAACATGGTCCGTTCAAGCGCGGTGTAATAGCCAGAAATCATTGGGAACGTGTTGAGTGATAGGATGTCACCGCGTTCCAAAACACGACCCGTGACAGGGTTGTGCGCGCCATCGGTGTTGATGCCTGATTGGAACCATACCCATGTGTCACGGTATTCTGCATCGGGGAAGGATTTGGCAATCTCTGCCTCCATCGCGTCACGACCTGCCATGGCCACATCGATTTCGCGTACGCCTTCTTTGACCGCATCGCGGATCGCATAGCCACCCACGTCAGCCACACGCGCCCCTTCGCGGATCAACGCGATTTCTGCCGCAGATTTGTGCATGCGCTGACGCATAACAGCGGATGAGATGTCCAATGTCGCGCCGGGCTTCAGGAAATCTTCCAATTTGTCGCGCTGTACCAAAGTCAGGTGATCACCTTCGTAGCCGATGGTTTTTCCTGCACCCGTCACCGACGCAATCGCGCGCCAGTAATTGTCGCGCTGCCAATCGGTATAGGTGATGTTGTCACAAAAGCTGCGACGCCATGGTTGGCCCGCATCGATACCTGCGGAAATCGTCACGCATTCGGTCTCAGTCACCACCAGACCATACGGACGCCCAAAAGAGCAATATAAGAACCCCGAGTAATATGCGATGGAATGCATCGAGGT
>RGAJ01000067.1 GCA_009920225.1 Paracoccaceae bacterium | reverse complement strand
CGATCAAGGAAAGTTCAGGCGATATCAACCGTGTGCATTTATTGGCGCGGGACTATCCGCATATTCAATTGTCCTGTGGCATGGATGACCAAGCCTTGGAATTCTTTGCTTGGGGTGCGACCAGTTGGGTCTGTGCTGGGTCGAATTTCTTGCCCCGCGAACACATCGCCCTATGGAATGCTTGCCGCGTCGCAGGAAATTTTGACAAAGGACGGCGGATCATGTCGGCCATGATGCCGTTGATGCGCGTATTGGAACAGGGTGGGAAATTCATCCAATGCGTCAAATATGGATGTGAGATCATGGGCAATGACGCAGGGCCCCCACGCCCGCCGCTGCGCGCGCTCAACAAAGACGACAAGCGTCAATTAGAACAAGTTGTGCGCGTTTTGCGACAAACCATCGCCGACATCGAAGCAGGATCACAAAACAAAATGGAGGCCGCAGAATGAGCGCCCTATTAACCACCGAGGAATACAAGGCCATTGCGGCAAACCTATCATTGCCCACACAGGCCTTTATCGATGGGTCTTTCCGCCCCGCTGCATCGGGCAAAACATTTGACACCATGAACCCTGCAACCGGTGGCGTGATTGCTGCGATTGCCGCCTGTGGCCAAGAGGATGTCGATTTTGCCGTCGAAAAAGCCCGCGATGCATTTGAAGACGGCCGTTGGTCGCGTTTGCATCCATCCGAGCGCAAGGCAACCTTGATCACATTGGCCAAATTGATCAAACGAAACGCGCGCGAATTGGCCGTTTTGGAAAGCATCGATAGCGGCAAAACCATCTTTGATTGCGAAACTGTTGATCTGCCGGAAACCATCAACTGCATAATGTGGCATGCCGAATTGATCGACAAAATCTATGACCAAATGGCACCGTCATCTGATGACCATATTGCGATGGTCCTGCGCGAACCGGTGGGGGTTGTTGGTTTGGTGCTGCCGTGGAATTTCCCGCTTTTGATGTTGGCATGGAAAATTGGCCCTGCATTGGCGGCGGGGTGCTCTGTCATTGTGAAACCCGCCGAAGAAACGTCGCTGAGCGCGCTGCGCATCGCGGAACTTGCGATGGAAGCAGGCATACCCGCAGGTGTGTTTAACGTCGTCACGGGATCGGGACCAGAGGTTGGTGAACCCATTGGCCGCCATATGGATATCGACGCGGTAAGTTTCACAGGATCAACCGAAACAGGCCGACGGTTTCTGCGCTATGCGGCGGAAAGCAATCTGAAAGAAGTCACATTGGAAATGGGCGGGAAAAACCCTGCGGTCGTGTTGGAGGATGCCGAAAACCTTGATCGCGTCGCGGCGCATATCGTGAATGGGGCATTTTGGAACATGGGCGAAAACTGTTCTGCGTCATCACGTTTGATTGTTCAGCGGGGGATAAAAGACGCGCTGTTAGATCGGATCAAGGCCCATTTGCGCGAATGGCCGATGGGCGATCCGTTGGATCCGCGTCATCGCGTGGGCGCGCTCGTCTCGCCAGAACACTTTGCCAAGGTGTCATCATATCTCAATGACGCAGGAACCGTGATCGTTGGTGGTGGCGCCAAAGATGGCTTTGTCGAACCCACGATTTTAGAGGTGACAAAAACCGCGCGCCACGCACACGAAGAAATCTTTGGCCCCGTTCTGTCGGTCTTGACCGTTGAAACGTTTGACGAAGCAATTGCCTTGGCCAATACCACGCAATATGGCCTTGCCGCTTCGATTTTCACGGCAAATGTGAAACGCGCCTTGCGCGGGGCACGCGCGCTGCGTGCAGGCACCGTCACCGTCAACAGTTTCGGCGAAGGCGATATTTCAACCCCTTTTGGTGGTTTGAAATCAAGCGGATTTGGCGGGCGCGACAACGGTATTCATGCGCATGATCAATACACACACATCAAAACGATCTGGGTCGATCTGAGCGACGATAGCGATGAGGCTGTGAATTGACACCGCGCGACGTCACGCCTGTACACCCGCTTGTCGGGCCTGCAGCATGGAATGACATCCTTGGGCCTCACCCGATGCGCTCTGAATTGACCGACAGGCGAACCGCCGATGTCGTTATTGTTGGCGCGGGGTTTGCGGGTCTGTCTGCGGCGCGGCGCGTAACCCAAATTGATCCGACTGCAAAGGTGGTGGTTTTGGATGCCGCGCGCGTGGCCCAAGGATCCGCAGGGCGCAATTCGGGGTTTATGATCGATCTGCCGCATGAACTGACATCAGATGATTATTCTGGTGCAGGGGATGATCGCGCGATGATCGCGTTGAACCGGCAGGCGATTGCCTTTGCGCGTGCGGCAGTCGAAGAATACGACATTGACCGCAACTTTTTTGATCCTGTGGGCAAGGTAAACGGTGCAGTGAGCGATACGGCTCATGCGCATAACGTCAGCTATGCACAGCATCTGGCGTCTTTGGGCGAGAGTTCACAGATGCTTGATGCAGCGGCGATGCATGATCTGACAGGATCACGGCACTATCAATCGGGACTGTACACACCGGGCACCGTGATGCTGCAGCCTGCAGGCTATATCCAAGGGTTGGCGCGCGGGCTGAACCGTGATGGTGTTACGATCCTTGAAAAGAGCCCCGTCACCCAAATGCACCGCGAACATGGGGCATGGACCCTCACCACACCGCGCGGATCGATCAGCGCGGGGCGTGTGATTTTGACCGTGAACGGGCATTTGGATAGCTTTGGCTTTGAAAAAGGTCGCTTGATGCAATTGTTTCTATTTGCAGTCATGACCCCAGATTTGGATCACGACAGCCTGTCGAAATTGGGTGGACAGAGCCGTTGGGGGATCACGCCCTCTGATCCAATGGGAACCACAGTGCGGCGCATTGATACGGGCCAAGGTGGCAATCGGATCATCACACGCACCTGTGCAAAACTTGATCCCAACAAACGTATCGGCCCAAGCGATATGGCCCGCGCCGCACGTGTGATGCAGCGCAAGTTTGATGATCGCTTTCCCCAACTGCGCGGCATGAAAATGGAATATGCATGGTCTGGTCATTTGTGCTTGACGCGCAATGGTGTCTCGGTGCTGCGCCAAATGGATGACGGTCTTTATGCGGGATGCGTGCAGAACGGATTGGGCACCGCGCGCGGCACGATGACGGGGATCGGCGCGGCAGACTTGGCCTGCGGCGTAAAGAGCGATTTGACCGAGCATTTTACAAACCAACCGCGGCCCACCCCTTTGCCGCCACAGCCGTTTCAACAGATCGGTGCAAATGCTGTGATCCGTTACAAGGAATGGCGGGCACGCGACGAATAAACTGTGTTTGACAACACGTCCACCATTTGGATTACGCGCATTCTGGGCGATACAGTTGCGCGTTACATTTTAGGTGATTGCGATGCCACATTCGATAAGCCATTTGCGGACCTCGGATGTTTTGACGCGCGAAATGACAATCGCATGGTCATCTTTCATGGTGATCGTGAGCTTTGCGTTTGTATAGGTCGCATGTTTGATAGCATGCCGCATGATCCAATACGACCGATGCGGAGAAATTGCGATATGTCGGGGAAGGATCATGGAAACATCTTTGATCTTTCCGGGGATCATCCGCGATCTGGACGTTTCACGAAAGCTTAGATAGTGACCTTCAGATTTTGCGTATAAAACAGCAACAGACGTGTTTAGTATTCCTGATTCAATGCATCCGCCGCAGGGATTTCGCGTTCACGACGGGCGATGTATTCACGCAATGCTTCGTCCTTGGCGATGTCTAACTTGGGCTCTTGATAGTCATTCAACAACTGTTGCGCGTGGATCAAGGCGCGTTCGGTGATTTCCTTAGATCCTTCAGCTGCCCATTGTTCAATGGAATTATTGTCAAAAAGTTCAGGCATAAAGAACGCCGTTTGGAAATTATCCTGGGTATGCGGATGCCCCAAATAATGCCCCCCTGGTCCCACGTCTGGAACGGCCTTTAGTGCGGTTTCAAAATCGCCCCATTGCGGGCCTTGCGCCATCCGATAGGCCATTGCGCATTGTTCGGCATCCACAACAAATTTGGCGACCGAACAATGCATGCCCGCTTCGTTCCAACCTGCCGAATGCCAGATGTAATGCGCACCCGCATGTAGAACCGCCGACAGTGTCGTCGCGCTTTCGTATCCTGCTTGGGCATCGAAGGTTTTTGCACCGCCCAAGGTGTTCGAGGTCCGCCATGGCACGCCGTAATACCGCGCCATTTGACCGATCATGAAGTTCATTAAACTGATCTCTGGCGTGCCGGCCATTGGTGCGCCCGATTTCATCGACACAGTCGACAGGTAATGCCCATAGATCGCTGGACAGCCTCGGCGGATCACTTGGGTATACGCCAAGGCCGACAGCGCCTCGGCATTCAACTGCGCCACTGACGCGGGCACAGACGCGGGTGTATTTGCACCACCCAACACGAACGGCGAACATAGCACGGGTTGATTGCGACGGCACAATGCGCGCATGGCGCCCAACATCGTTTCATCCCACACAAGCGGCGAATTTCCGTTGCAGTTTCCGGTGGTAACGGGGTTGTTTTCCATAAACTCGTCGCCAAAGAGAATGGCGCACATCTCCATCACGTCTTCTGCGTTCTTTGGGCTTGTTGTCATGGCCATGAATGTTTTGTCGGAATATTTCATCGACGAATATGTAATGCGCAGATGACGTTGGCTGATTGGGTGGTCATAGGGTTCCACGATGTGATGCGCGCTGGAATGCAGGGCCGGCAACATATGGCTGAGCTTGTGAAACATCGCCAAATCGTCAAGAGTGGGATTACGCCGCACGTCATCCAAATCCCGCAAATATGGCGCACCCGTCATCGGCACAAAAATGGAATGCTTCCCGCCCAAACGCACATTATTTGCAGGGTTTCGCGCCACATAGGTAAAATCAGACGGGATCGTCGAAATCAGATCACGCACCAAGCCGCGATCAAGATAAACAATCTCGCCCTCAATCTTTGCACCCACCGCTTTCCAATCGGCCAAAGCGATGGGATCACGGAACTGGACGCCGACATTTTCAAGGATGTCCATTGACGCGGTGTCGATCGCCTCGACCTGCGCACCGTCCATGACCTCACACACAGGAAGCGCGCGTTCCAGCCCCGCAAGCATCGTAAAATCGCGGGTCGTGCGCAATGTGTGACGGGCCGACCGGCCCCCTGCACGTGAACGGGTTTTAACTGTGGGATCGGTCATGGCGGCCCTTCCTTTTACACTCTGTGCAATTCTGCTTAGATGCAGATTTCGCCTTTTGTGTCCCGCTCAACCGTCAATTTACGACATAATTTGGTTGACTGGGATAAGGTCGGGCGCCAAAGCCCCTATGACATCACGCCAATCACCCAGTCACAGAAATGCTGCGCTGCAGCATTATTTGAATTGCTGCGCAGAAAATACCCTTCGGTTGGGGCAATCTCAACGGGGTGACGTTGAACCATGACCCCCTGCCCGATCAGCGGTGCGACCAAAAACCTTGGGGCAAGCGCCAATCCCGCGCCTTGTTGCGCCAAGGTGATCGCCATCCCATAGGAATCGACGATCAAACTGGGATCATGATCAATTTCTAGATCTGCCGCAGCCGCCCAATGTCGCCAATTTTCCGACGTGCCGACCGTATCAATCAAAGGTGTGGATGAAATAGGCTGTGTCATATGCGATGCGCCAACCACAATTAACCCATCTGGCCCCAATCGGCGCGCATTTGGTCCCGCTTGGCCCAAGGACCCGAACCGGATTTCAACATCAGCAAGGGTAGATTTAAAATCATCGGCCCAAATCGTCGACAAAAGCCGCACCCGCGTTTTCGGATATCTTGCGTGAAAGCTTTGGACATTTGGCGCGATAATGAACTGAGCAATACTGACAGAGGTCGCAACAGTGATCAAATCATGCTCGGGCCCTGCGTCAAACATCTGCGTGGCGGCCGTCAATTGATCAATGGATTGCGATACCATCGGCAAAAGCTTTCGCCCTGCATCTGTTAACAAAAGACCCCGCGCTTGGCGCAAGAAAAGTTCGGTCCCCAAGCGTAGTTCCAGCAACCTGATTTGCTGACTGACCGCAGATTGCGTGATCCCCAATTCCTGCGCCGCGGCGGTGAATTTTAAATGCCGTGCGGCGGCTTCGAATACGCGAAACCAATTCATTGGAGGCAGCGAACGTGACATGAATAACCTATGTATTAGTTTTGCTAATACTGATGGGCCTAAATTCTTAATTTGTCAAATTGCGGTTCACCTTGCACAAGGGAACACGCATGCCAAGAGGACTAAACCATGACGCCAGAGATCCGCAAATTTGTCACCTTTGACGAAGAAACCTTGATTGAGGGGTTCAAACCCGCGGCCACGCCGTGGCGCATGTTTGCGGTTGCCGCGGTTGTGAAAAACCCATGGGCGGGCCGGTATGCCGAAGATCTCAAGCCCGAAATCCAAGCGTTTGGCCCAATTTTGGGCGCAGAAATGACCCGCCGCATGATTGACCTTGCCGGTGGTGGCGACAAAATCGAAGCCTATGGCAAAGCGGCTGTTGTTGGATTGGATGGGGAAATTGAACACGCCTCTGGCCTGATCCACACGCTGCGCTTTGGCAATTTCTACCGCGAGGCGGTGGGCGCAAAATCGTACCTTGCCTTTACCAATACACGCGGTCCTGCAAACGCGCCGATCATGGTACCGTTGATGGACAAAAACGATGCAGGCCGCAGATCGCATTATTTGACAATTCAATTCGCCATTCCTGACGCCCCTCGCGCCGATGAAATCGTCGTGGTCTTAGGCGGCGCAACGGGCGGTCGCCCCCATCATCGGATCGGGGACCGATACCAAGATCTAAAGGACCTAGGCCATGATCTGGACAACCCAGCCGCGGTCTAAGGTCGGCACGCTTGCCGCGATCACCCAAGGGGACGGCCCACAGGTTTTGATGATCCATGGCGTGGGCCTGTGCGCGGATGCGTGGGCAGGTCAAATTTCTGATCTTGCCCAGAGATTTCGGATCACGGCGGTTGATATGCCCGGACATGGGCAAAGCGCGCCCTTGCCCGATCAACAGGCAAACTTGCGCGATTACACGACGCAAATTGCGAATTTGATCACGGAACCCACTGTGGTTATTGGCCATTCCATGGGCGCGATGATTGCGGTTGATCTGGCCGCGCACAGCTCCAACGTGGTTGGGGTCGCCGCGCTTAACGCGATCTATCAACGCAGCACACCCGCATGGGACGCTGTGAAAGCACGGGCAAATGCGCTGTCAGACACGGAAATCTCGGATCCTTCACCAACCCTGACACGTTGGTTTTCTGATCTGACCGCGCCCGAGGCGGTCGCCTGTGGTGCGTGGCTGACGCAAATCTCGCCCAAACATTACAAAACGGCCTATCAAGTCTTTGCCCACGAAAACGGCCCAAGTCTGGAAACACTGCGTGCACTGCGATGTCCTGCCATGTTCATGACGGGGGCACAGGAACCCAATTCAACCCCTGCCATGTCGCGCGCAATGGCCGATCTGGCCCCGGATGGACAGGCTGTCATTATCGAGGGGGCCGCGCATATGTTGCCCATGACCCACCGAGAAGAGGTTAATACACACCTTATATCCTTTGCCGAAAGGTGCTTGCATGACACCCGATGATCCCAAAACGCTGCGCGCCGCCTTTGGCAGTTTTATGACAGGCGTCACCGTCGTCACCACAACCGATGATGAGGGACGTAATTTCGGATTTACGGCCAATTCCTTTACATCGGTTTCCATCGACCCGCCTTTGATTTTGGTCTGTCCGGGCAAGTTTTTATCAAGCTTTGACACCTTTCAAACATGCACACATTTCTGCATCAACATCTTGGCCCAAGATCAACAAGACATCGCGAACATATTTGCAAGCTACAAAGGTGACCGCTTTGCCAAGGTGGACTGGACCCCAGACGAAAACGGCATGCCCATGCTGTCGCATGCCATCGCGCGATTTTCCTGCAAAACCTTTGATCGCCACGCCGCAGGCGATCATGTGATTTTGGTCGGACAGGTTACGGATTTCGATCATACTGTTGGTCGGGGTTTGGGATATTCCTATGGCCGGTTCTTTAG
>RGAJ01000066.1 GCA_009920225.1 Paracoccaceae bacterium | reverse complement strand
TGCCAAGTGGGTGCGCCGCATCAGGTTGACGACAGCTACCGCGGACGGGGTGGGCCGTTGAACGTGTCAAACATCCGCTCGACCTATCCTGCATTGGATTATGTCATCCAATCCGCTGAAAGCTTGGGCTATCCCAATAACCCAGACTATAATGGCGCATCGCAGGACGGGTTTTCATACTACCAAGTGACGCAAAAAAACGGCATCCGCCATTCGACACGGCGTGCCTATCTGTCACCGGTGCGGCATCGAAAAAATCTGACCGTCTTAACGAACGCCCGTGTTCTACGCCTCACGATTGAGGGCAAGCGGGTCACGGGTGTGGTGTGCGATCATCGTGGACATCACAAAACACTCACCGCGCGGCGCGAAACGATCCTTTCGGCAGGGGCGATCCAGTCACCACAAATCCTTGAACTCTCGGGCATCGGTGATGCACAGCGATTGAACGCCTTGGGCATCGCGACACAGCACCACCTTCAGGGGGTCGGTGAACATATGGCGGATCACTATATCTCGCGTATTTCTTGGCGGTTGAACAGCAATATATCCATCAACCACTTGTCCCGCGGTCCACGATTGGTGGGCGAGGTTCTGCGGTTTCTGACAACGCGGCGTGGGGCGTTGACCTTGCCCGCCGGAATGTTGGGTGGGTTTGTGCGATCACGCGACGGGTTGCTCGGGCCAGACATACAATACCACATCGCAAACGCCACATTTGCCAATCCACAAAAACGGATCTTTGATCGTTTCCCCGGAATGACATTTGGTCCCTGCCAATTGCGTCCTGAAAGCATGGGACATGTGCATATCGCATCAAACGATCCGCTCAGTGCCCCAAAAATTGTCACCAATTACCTTGCAGCCGAAGTCGATCAACAGGTGCATATCGCTGGTCTGCGCATCGCGCGACAGATCATGTCAGCCCCCCCAATTGCCCAATATGTCGACAGCGAAATCAGACCTGGCATTGAAAATACGACCGATGCGGAATTATTGGACTATGCCCGCGCGACGGGTGTGACGCTTTATCATCCTGTGTCCACCTGCCGCATGGGGCCCGATCCGGCACAAGGCGATGTGGTTGATGCCAGCCTGCGCGTTCACGGGATGGATGGGATCCGCGTGGTCGACGCGTCCATCATGCCAACGCTTGTCTCAGGCAACACCAACGCGCCCACGATCATGATCGCGGAAAAAGCGGCAGATTTGATCCTTGGTCGCGGCGCAATCGCAACAGAATAAAAACCATTGACGCATTCATGGTTTACCCGTCTTTTCGGTTGCGCTAGCACTGGTGTAACACATGGGGCTTATTTTGAAGAATTTTAACATCGTCATTGTCGGGCAATCTGGACGGCTTCAATTCGAAGCGGCCCTGTTTGCCGCATCCTTTCGCAAAAGCAATCCTGATTTCAATGGCACACTGTTCGTCGCCGAACCGCAACCCAATCATAAATGGCAAAGCGATCCGCGTATCCCCGCGGGACCCGCGCGGGACTTGTTGGAAAAGCTCAAGGTTACCTTTCTACCTTTCGAAAATCAGGTCTTTGGTGAATATTACCCCAATGGCAATAAAATCGAATGTCTCTCGGCCTTGCCCAAGGGCGAACCTTTTGTATTTTTTGACACAGACACCTTGATTACAGGTGATATCACATCTGTGCCCTTTGATTTTGATCGCCCAAGCGCATCCACCAAGGTCGAAGGCACGTGGCCCGAAATCGAACTTTATGGTCCTGGATATACCGAGATTTGGAAATCGCTTTATGATCCGTTTTATCTCGATTTCAACGCAAGCCTCGATCTGTCTCAGCCAGATGAATTTTGGCGACGCTATTCCTATTTCAACGCAGGGTTTTTCTATTACAAATGCCCGCATGAATTTGGGGATCGGTATCTGCACATCGCCAAAACCATTCGTGACACGCCGCCCAAGGCCATCGAATGTCAAACACTCTATCCGTGGCTCGATCAAATCGCGCTGCCGCTTGTTTTACAAAGCTTTGGCGGCGGGCGTGACACCTTGCCACACGGTTTTTTGGATGGCAGCATCAGCACGCATTACCGATATATGTCGCTGCTTTACGCCACTGCACCTGAGGCCACGATTGATTATCTGACCGAGGTTACAGGTGAAAACCGTGTTAAAAAGGTGTTAAAGGACTATGACGCCTTTAAACGCACGATCTATCAAAACGCAGGACAAAAAGCGCGCGGATTGTTTGATCAAAACGCTCTGCCATCGTCGGAGCGCATCATTCGGAAACGGTTGAAAAATCACAAATTGTGGTTACGATAACGCATGTCTAAACGCGCGGAAACGGATTTATATCCCCCGATAAAATCCTATTGGGAAACGCGCGGCTATACGGTGAAATCCGAAATCGCAAGCGCCGATGTCGTTGCCATCAAGGCGGGGCAAGATGCCATTGTGACCGAGCTAAAGCTTGGGTTTTCATTGGCCCTGCTGCATCAGGCAATCGCACGACAATCCGCGGCGGCACAGGTTTATGTCGCGGTGCCCAAATGGTCGGGCCGCACCGGATGGCGGGCGTTCAAGGCGAATTTGGGATTGTGTCGCCGATTGGAATTGGGTGTCCTTGTCGTTGATTTCGCAGACGGATCGGTTCGGGAATATGCTGAACCAAAGCCCTTTCAGCGTCGCAAAAACACAAAACGGGCGAAACGCTTGCACAGCGAATTTGATCGACGCATTGGCGATCCCAACTTGGGCGGGGCGCAAGCAGGTCAGGTGATGACAAGCCACCGACAACGCGCGATGATCTGTGCGGCGCATCTTTTGGCGCGAGGCGCGTGCAAAGGATCCGAGGTTGCAAAACACACCCGTATCAATGACGCGACCCGCATTATGCACGCCAATCAACAGGGTTGGTTTGTACGCGTCGCGCGCGGTGTGTTCGATCTGACCCCCTTGGGTCAGGACGCAGCCAAGCAAACAGCGCATGCGGGCCTTTTCCCCATTGTCCCCATAGAAATCCTAGACTAACCTGCGACAAATTATACCAATAGGAGCATTCCAATGAGCGACGGACCATCATACGGTTTTGATACCCTACAAATTCATGCAGGCGCACGCCCTGACCCTGCGACAGGCGCACGTCAAACGCCGATCTATCAAACCACAGCCTATGTGTTTCGCGACGCCGATCACGCGGCTGCGTTGTTTAACCTGCAAGAAGTTGGCTACATCTATTCCCGTCTGACAAACCCCACCGTCGCCGTGTTACAAGAACGCATTGCCACACTGGAAGGCGGCGTTGGCGCGGTATGTTGTTCCTCGGGTCACGCGGCACAAATTATGGCGCTGTTCCCGCTGATGGCACCGGGTCGAAATATCGTGGCATCATCGCGTCTTTATGGCGGCACGATCACGCAATTCAGCCAAACCATCAAACGTTTTGGATGGTCGGCAACATTTGTTGATTTTGATGATCTGGACGCGGTCAAAGCCGCAATCAACGACGACACTCGTGCGGTGTTCTGTGAATCTATTGCAAACCCCGGTGGATATATCACCGATCTGGATGCGATTTCTGCGATTGCGAATGATGCAGGATTGCCATTGATTGTGGATAACACCTCGGCAACCCCGTATCTGTGTCGCCCAATCGAACATGGCGCGACACTGGTGGTGCATTCGACCACAAAATATTTGACAGGCAACGGAACTGTGACAGGTGGTTGTGTTGTGGACAGCGGTAATTTCGATTGGTCTGCATCGGATAAATTCCCATCGCTCTCGGCCCCCGAACCCGCCTATCACGGGTTGAAATTCCATGAAACATTTGGCTCGCTTGCCTTTACGTTCCATGGCATTGCGATTGGCCTGCGTGATTTGGGCATGACCATGAACCCGCAAGCCGCGCATTACACGTTGATGGGGATTGAAACCTTGTCACTGCGCATGCAGCGCCACGTCGAAAACGCGATGACAATCGCAAGCTGGCTTGAGGGTCATGATGCGGTTGACTATGTGACCTATGCTGGTTTGCCATCATCGCCCTATAACGACCGCGTTGCGCGGATTTGCCCCAAGGGTGCGGGTGGTTTGTTCACTGTTGCGCTCAAGGGCGGCTATGACGCCTGCGTCAAATTTGTCGATAGTCTGGAAATCTTCAGCCATGTCGCCAACTTGGGCGATGCACGGTCACTGGTCATCCATTCGGCGTCAACCACACACCGCCAATTGTCGCCAGAACAGCAGGTTGCAGCAGGCGCAGGCCCGAATGTCGTGCGCATTTCCATCGGCATCGAAGATGCGGCCGATCTGATCCGCGATCTGGATCAAGCGCTGTCGCACACACTGTAATCGCGGCACGACAAAACATCAAAAACGCCCACCCTTTCGGTGGGCGTTAGTCGTTTATCGCATATTCAATGCTGACATGCGTGGAAATGTCTTGGGACCCAACGGCAACCGATGCGCTGTCAAATGCGGCAACAGCCCGCATCATCGGTACGGGGGCCTGTGTCGCGCCGCCTTCTGATATTTTGGTAATGGCACCCAAGGTCACGCCAGACCACTCTGCAATATCGCGGGCCTTTTGCATGGCATCCAGGATCGCCAAACGCCGCGCCTCTTTTTCCAAGGGGGCGGGATCAGAGATCACGAATTGAACGGATTGTACGGTGCCCACACCGCTGTTGATCAGGATATCAACAATCGAACCAATCAAATCGTTCTGATCCAAAGTGACGACAAGCGTTGTCGCGGCCTTGTAATCAATGAACTTTGGTTCATCGCGATAATCATAGTTTGGATAGAGCGACAGGTTTTGCGTTGCGATGGCGTCCATGTCTTGCAGCTTGTCTTGCAACTCCGCGATAAGTGTCGTGGATTGATCGCCCAAGGCAGTCATCGCAGTTTTGGCAACTTTATCACGCACCTCTAACGCAAAGGTAATCACGGTTTGATCGGGTTTTGCCGCCACGCTGCCCGTACCGTCAACGATCAAGGTTCCCGCCTGCGCCGTCAGTGCTCCGAACACAAGCATTGCCAAAAAAACCAATTTTTTCAAAACACTCACTCCGTAATTTTACGTTCATGAAATGCTAGCATGGAATTGAATTTCGAAGTAGCGCAGAAATCCGCCATAGGCGGGGTTTTGCTTTTCCTTTGACCCAATTTGGGTTAGAGTGTGCGCGGGTTATAGCACAGAAGTTTCCATGACGATTACGACACGACAGGTCCCCGAAATTGCACTTAGCTTGTCTTTTGACGGGATAGCCTTGCTGCGTCGTGCAGGATCTGAATGGAAAGACGTGGACGCCATCAGCCTTTCACCTGATACTTTAGACAAAAGCCTTAAGGCACTGCATTCAAAGGCTAAATCAGAATCAGAAACGGGTGATCAGGTACAGCTGTTTATCCCCCTTGAACAGATAAAATTCCTGACATTCGACAATGATCCGTCTTGGGATCAGATTGAGTTGATTGAACAGATTCTAAAGCATTTGGATGGAACGACCCCCTATGCTTTGGCCGATTTACGATATGATCATTGCGTGGTTGATGGCATCGTCTATGTCGCGGCAATCGCCATCGAAACCTTGGAAGAGGCAGAGGGTTTTGCAAAATCCTATGGCTTTGATCCATTGGGGTCCGGTGCAATGCCCGACGCAGACACCTATCCGACACATCCCTATTTCGGCCTTGCCGAGGATGCGCATGGGCGCATGATCCCCCTGACACAGCTGCCCGAAACACTGGACACACCTGTGGCAGAGACAGCTGACACAGATCATGCGCCAACACCCGCGCCGGAACAAGCGCCAGAGCCGCTGCCGCTTTTTGCGTCGAAGCGAAAAGAAGGGGCTGTGGCCGCGCATCCAACCCTGATTGCTGCTGCGCCGCCTGTGGACGCTGACCTTGTTGGACCAAAAGCTGATACCCAAGGCCCCGTGGCGTTGTTTTTCCGTCGTGCAAAACCTGCGCGCCCCCTTGCCCCATTGGAAAACAAGCCCGCGCCGATTGTGATCCCGAACACCCGCGCGCCGTCGGCAGATCTGCGTAATGATGCGGATAAACTGACGCTCTTTGGAAAACGTGCGGGGCAAGTGGGTCAGGATAGACGCTTTGCCTTTTCGCGCGCCTCTATCGCGGCCTTGGTGGCGTTTTTGCTGTTTACAGGCGGTGCCGTCGCCTATTACCTGTCCGCATCACCCGAGGCGGACACAGACATTGCAACGCTCGCGCCGCTGGATCAGGGCAGCGTTACATCAAAACCAAACACCCCCGTTTCAATCAGCCTTCCACCCGCCGACAGCACCCCGCGCCCTGACGCGACGCTGACGGTTCAGACGCCTGAGACCGCGCCCGAACTTCCGACCCCGACGGTGACCTATTCGGCACAGGACATTCAACGCATCTATGCGGCATCGGGGATTTGGCCATCCGATCCCCCTGCGCCTGTGACAACAGACCCTGCGCCTTTGGGAAATGTCTATATCGCATCAATCGATCCGAATGTGGCGATCCAAGATGCAATTGCGTTGGATGCATTGCCCGACGCGCTTCTTGATCGGTATCAACCAAATAGCCGCCCCCCTGCTCCAGCTGGCACGGTTTTTGAACTAGATGACCAAGGATTGGTGCGCGCAACGCCTCAGGGCGCGGCTGCACCAGATGGACATTTGGTGTATCTGGGCAAACCGACCAAGGTTCCGCCCACGCGCCCCGAATTGGAAAAGGCAGAAGACACAGTGATTGGGCAAACGACACCCCTTTTGTCGACATCAGGCGCGCCACTGATTGATTTGCGCCCCCGTGCGCGGCCCGAAATTGATGTCATCACACAAGAGGCGGAACAGGCAAATGACGCGCTGCGTCTGTTGCGGCCGCGTCCGAAACCCGCATCAATCGAACAGCTTGCCGCAGATGCTGCCGCGACAAACGAACCAGCTGTCGAAACTGCGTCACTCGCCCCTGCACCCGATGGGAGCTTGGCCGAAGTGCTCAAGCCTAAGGTGCGACCCAAGAATTTGAACACCGCTACTGCACCGCAAAAAACCGCCGTCATCGCCCCTGAGGACGAAGGCGAAGAAGCAAACGCTGCGACGCCCGCACCCAATATCCCGACGAACGCCAAGGTCAGCAAAGAAGCAACGATCAAAAACGCGCTCAAACTGAACAAGGTGAATTTGATCGGCGTTTTCGGAACCGGATCGAAAAAACGGGCCTTGATCCGTCTGTCAAACGGCAAGCGCCAAATGGTCAGCGTCGGCGATAAATTGGACGGTGGCAAAGTTGCCGCGATTGGTGACGGCGAACTTCGCTATGTCAAAGGCGGCCAAAACGTTGTTCTCAAACTGCCTAAAGGTTAGACCGCTTTCGTCGTTGTATTTTGGTGACAAACCATCTCTAGTGGCCTGAGAAACCTATAATACGGACCTATCGTTCATGACCGAACTGTTTGCACAAGCTGCCATTTATCTTGCCGCCGCCGTAATTGCGGTGCCTTTGGCGACGCGATTTGGGCTTGGATCCGTCTTGGGATATTTGCTGGCAGGGTTGATCATTGGCCCCATTCTGGGGTTGGTCGGCAGTGAAACCCAAGATTTGCAGCATTTTGCCGAATTTGGCGTGGTGATGATGTTGTTTGTCATCGGGCTTGAACTGACCCCGCGCACCTTGTGGGATATGCGTCACCGTCTGATTGGATTGGGCGGGCTGCAAATATCAATGACCATCCTGTTGATCACCCTCGCGTGCCTCAGCTTGGGGCTGGAATGGCATTACAGCGTCGCGATCGGCATGATTTTGTCGCTGTCATCAACGGCCATCGTGTTGCAAACTTTGGCGGAAAAAGGCCTGATGCAAACATCTGGGGGGCGTTCCAGTTTTGCGGTGCTGTTGACCCAAGACATTGCTGTCATTCCCATGTTGGCGATTTTGCCGCTGTTGGCGGTTGTCTCGCCGTCGATCAACCCTGATGGATCGCTGAGCCGTGGCACCGCGACCGAAGACGCAGCGCATCATGGCACCACCTTGTTAGAGGGGCTGCCAGGTTGGGCGGTGACCTTGTCGACATTGGGGGTGATTGCGGCCATCGTTTTGGCCGGTGTGTATCTGATGCGTCCTGTGTTTCGCTA